>JBCCSU010000178.1:0-9871 GCA_039199635.1 Bacteroidota bacterium
AAGTTAAGTAGCCCGATAGGTACACCACTATTGGTTCTCATTTTTAAAGGCTTTGTACGGAAAATATTAATTAATCCTATTTGGGTACCGGCCATTTCCCTGGCCACGTTGATCAGGCCTATCTGCATTCCGTGCATAGTCTTAGAAAGGTTAACAAGCCCTAGCTGCAAACTGCGCACCCCGGTTCTGGGCTGTGTCTTCCTACCGATCATTTTTGAGTTCTTATTGTACAATCCTATTTGCATACCACCTAAAGGCCCCCTGGTCACATTACCTAACAGCGAAATTTGCATACCCGCAACTGACCTACTAGCGATATTAAAAAGCCCCGAAAATTGGACTCCTGTCAAATCACCATAAATTACATTACCAAGGCCAGCCCATGCAAATCCAATCATCGAGCCATAGGATTGGTTAAAGCCTCCCGTGATTTGAATACCCGAAACGTCTCCTCGCACCAAATTCACAAGCCCTGAAAATTGGATGCCGTGCATCATAGGTTTATCCAGCTCCTGTTTCATCCGTTCTCGCTCTTCAGAGATGGTAAGGTTCACGAAACTATTGGCACCTACCACATTGGCAATACCGGCTATCTGAAATCCGGAACTGGTGAGCATATTCGTATTAGATATTCCGGCAATTTCTAAGTGCCGCGATGATGCGGAGATCCCTGAAAATAAGTTGAAAGAGAATTTATTAAAATACCATCCGGATTGTAACCCGTTAGTGCTTACTCCCGGAACCAGAGAAATTTGCAAATCCTTATCTCTGAATCTGCTATTTCGGGTTTGCCCAAAGGCATTCAAACCAGCTAGAATGCAACCCAATAAAAAAAGCCAAGTATAGAATCGGTAGACTAGGCCAACTCTATTCATTTTTATACGCCTACAAGGCACCTATATAACTGTTAATTTAGCTATTTATTATTCGATGGAATAGCTGAATGTGGTTAGAACAAAGATCAAGACCCGAATTTGAGAAATTAGTGATCGTTTTTCTGAAGTATTGTTTTTTGAAACTCTTTCGGAGACATACCCTGAATGGATTTAAAAACGCGCTGAAAGGTAGCTTGTGAATTAAAGCCTGCCTCAAAAGCAATACCTGAAATAGTTAAGTGACTGCTTTCACCGGAAGATAATTGGCTAGTTACTTCTTTGACCCTGTAAGTATTGACAAAATCATTGAAATTTTGATCAGCATATTGATTCAAAACAGCCGAAATAATTTTAGCACTTATGCCCAGGTGGTTGGCTACCTTTTCCCGATTTAACTCAGGGTCAAGATAAAGCTTCTCTTGTTCCATTACAGTCTTAAGAGCGACCAGATGTTGTTCTGCATCAGAATGATTTATGCCTTGAGCTGGGTTTTTCAAAGGGTTTATCATTTTTATTTTATGATACCCTACAAAGGCTATCCAGTAAATAAAGAAAACTAACAATATCTCAAGTGGATAGTAATAGGCTCCATCCTGAATTTGTCTGAATACCGGAACGAGCAAAATCAAGGGCCATAAAAAAGCCAAGATAGTCAAGCATATAAGTAACGCCTTCACCCAACCAAATACAACTCCAAATGTAGATTTAGGCAGTAGATTTTTTCTTTGCGAGAGAATAAATAGCCTTACAGATAACGCTAAGTAGATAATAAAGACAATTACACTGGCAGGTTCGCTGTAAGTGTTAAAGTGCGAAATATACACCATGAGCCAATCCGGAATATCATCCGGGAGTATTATTATATATGAACCTAGCATGGTGAGTTTAACCAGCAATTGCAAAATCAAAGGTGAATACCAGAGAAAAACAGTCTGTATTGAAAGTTTATAATCTGGCTTCAACAATGCGGCTAAATAAAGGTAAAGGCTTGGCCCTAAGCCAAATATTAGCACTAGTCCAAATATGTCAAAGAATAGGGTGTACTCTTCAAATCCCGAAGACCAACTAAACGTTTCGAACCCATTGTAGGATAGTATGAGCATAAGAACAGCAAGGAATTTAGCTCCAGGATGTTTTTTGTTAGATAATAGGATAAGGCCGAAAATCAGACCCTGAAGAGCGCCAAATAAAATGAGTAGATTGATCCAGGTAAACTCTAAATCCATAGGCTAACAAACTTATGGAAATTGAAGCTTTTAGCTTAAGTAATATAGAGCACCTCTATTACATAATGTAGTGGTCAAATTTACATATTCAAAGAGCCTCTATATCTGTCACAGCGTGTTATGCTGTTCTCTATCGCCAAGAATGAGATACTCAAATATATGATCCCTACAGGCTAAGTAGAGCATATACATATCCATTCAACAGCAATTATGAAATGGTTCTGTTTATTATTCCTTCAAGGTATGAAGCCTCTCAAGTTCTGAAATAGCCTATTCATTTTCCGGTCAACGTTTAAAGCATTTTACCAGAATTATTGATCATTTTAATCTTTGCAACTAAGCTTATTTTGTAGAGAAAGTACTTAATTAAACGGAAACTCAGGTCAATAAGGAGGAAATCTTTTATCCCAGAAAAAAATATCTGCTCCGACTAAGCGTACTTTATTAGGATAGTCAGGGTGCATAGTATTAATCACATAATTGTTTTCTGAAGTAATAATAGCTGAAGGTACCCGCAGCACTAGAGATTTTTTGGAAGCATACCAGTTACTGCCTAGCGTTTGAGTAAGCTCATATGCTGATAAGGAACTCCAGTTTTCGGGCAGATCATTTTCTTTGAAGTCAGTCTGGCTGATGGGTTCATCCATTTCAATTTTCATCATTCTATAAGTTCCAGCAGGCTTTAATCCACTGCTATGGGCCAACAATTCTAAGGCACAAAGCGACATGGTACCAGATGTATATATTACAAATTGTTGTGCCCTATTCCAGCGATTAGGTGATCCGGAACTTTGTAATGAATTTGCATATTCTAATTTAGCTAATCGATAAACGATCATACATTATCACCATATTCGAGAGCCGTTAGGCGGTCATCTATATATTTTATACCACTTATCGTAGTTAGAAAATCTATTGGAGCATCATTATCAAAATAATAGTTATCCTTAGCTAACCATTCGTTAAATAACTCTTGACCTCCAAAAACAGAAATGCCATGTTTATAGAGTGACAAAAGACCTAGGATATGCTCTTGTAAATACGGCTTCATGGAGACCGGCTTCGTCTTGTAGCTTCTATAGGTTTTCACATTAAGATTGAGCGAATGAGAAAGTATATCATCTTTTAAACCGGATATATTTTTCAAATTTTCGAGATGCATACTATCGATTGTATTTTGCCGAACCGCATAAAGCAAGGCCGGCTCCGAAACTTTATCTGGCAGCTGTACATCGTTAATAGCATATGATTTACCCTTTTTCATATTTTAAATTTAGGTAAAATTACTTTTTTAAAAAAGTAATTTTACTTATTTGATGTCGATGCTACACTTTATTCAACAGCTAACTGTTTATAAAAACTACAATTTAGGTAAATATGTAACCTTCGCTCATTACCTTCGTATTAAAACTACAATTTAGTTAAAACCATTATGGGTAAATATCATTTAGGAGAATTTGAGGAAATCGTACTGCTCACCGTGGCCATTCTGAAAGATGAAGCCTACGGGATTGCTATTATCGATGAGATGGAATCACGCTTAAAACGCTCAGTAAGTATCGGGGCTTTACAAACCGTATTGAGAAGGCTGGAAAAAAAAGGGTTCTTAGAATCAAAATTTGGTGAAGCTACTAAAGTAAGAGGCGGTAAAAGAAAACGCTATTTCAGTCTTACTGCCTATGGCAAGAAGGTACTCACCGAGACTAAAGAACAGCGTATGGGTCTTTGGAACGCCATACCTGAGTTTGCTTTCAGTCGAATTTAATGCCACAAGAAAATCTAAATAAGCCACCAGAAAGTTTTCTTAGGTTTTTCCGATGGTACTGCCATCCGGATTATTTAGAAGACCTTGAAGGCGACCTGCTAGAACGTTTTGAACGCAATGCTGATCGAAACAGTATTCGATCCGCGAAAACGGGTTTTGTCAAAGATGTTATAAAACTATTTAGGCCTGGGATTATCCGCCCACTATACTCTAATCAACAGCTAAACGACTTAGGAATGTTAAAGAACTACATCACTATCGCCACTCGTAATTTGCTCAAGCAAAAGCTTTATTCATCGATCAACATAGGAGGGCTTGCGGTAGGGCTAAGCTGTTTTATAATGATATTTATTTACGTTCAACACGAGTTGAGCTTTGATAATTTCTATAGCCATAAGGATAACATTTATAGGATCTATCAAAGGCAACTGGGGAATATGTATCAAGGCACAGACTACTTTGCTGTTACTCCGGCTGGTTTGGCCTCCACTTTCACGGCTGAATCATCTGAAGTTGAAAATGCAACAAGTGTTGTCCAGAGACCTGTTTTGCTCACAGCTGATGAGGCTAGCTTCTTCGAGTCCGGTTTATGGACAGACAAGGAGTTCTTCAATATCTTCGACTACGAATTTATAAAGGGAAATGCGCGGAAAGCATTTGAACAGCCCATGGCAATCGTTGTCACCGAGTCATTTGCCACTAAGCTATTTAGTGAAACGAATGCGCTTGGTCGTTCCATAGTAGTATCTAGTCACTACGGTGATCATGAATATAATGTAACAGGGGTTATTAAGGATTTACCTAGCAATTCATCTCTTCAGTTTACCTACGTCCTGAACTTAGCGTCCGATCCACAATATTTAAAATCATTGAAAAATACAGTATGGAGAAATAGCAACTATCAAACCTTTTGCCTGCTCAAGCCCAAAGCTGATCCTACTGCTCTCCAGGACCAACTCAGTGATATTACCAGAAAATATGAAGGTGAGAATGAAAATGAACCCGCAGAAAAAGCTTATTACATCCAACCTCTGAGTGAACTACACCTGGAGAGTAACATTAATTTTGATATCGGCTTGAAAGGCAATGTGCATTATCTTATGCTTTTCTCAGGCATTGCCATCATCGTGCTCATCTTAGCCTGTGTAAATTATATGAATCTGGCTATTGCTCGTTCCATTCAACGAGCCAAAGAAGTCGGTTTACGAAAAGTTATAGGGGCCATTCGCCGACAGCTAATTGCACAATTTTTAGGGGAATCTGTTTTCATTGCTTTAATGGCATTGGTAATTGCAATCGCGCTAAGCTACTGGTTACTCCCTTACTTTGGATTAATCATTGAGCGACCACTTCGCTTAGATCTTGTGGATAACCCGCTGCTGCTTCCCATACTATCAGGATTGATCTTGTTCGTGGGTCTTTTTTCAGGTAGTTATCCGTCCATCTTTATGTCCTCATTGAAGCCGGTAAATACACTAAAAGGCCAGTCCACTCATCTATCTCCAAAAATGAAACTACAATCTATTTTGATAGTAGTTCAATACACAGCCTCTATTGTACTGATCATCAGCAGCTTGGTCATATATCTTCAATTTGATTTTATTCAGAACAAGGAATTGGGCTACAATAAAGATCACATCATTGTGGTGAACACGAGATCAGCGGAACTGCGTAAGAATTTCGATCCTGTTAAGAATGAGTTACTTAAACAGTCAAGTATTCTATCTGTATCAACCTCAAATTTCCTGCCTTCTAATATTGGTTCGAGTACTACAGTTTATTCCACTCCGGATAATGTAGAAGCCGAGATAACTATGTATAACAACAGTGTAGATTATGACTACTTAAAAACCTTTGGCATCGAATTAGCGGCGGGAAGGGATTTTTCACTTGACTTAGATTCAGACAGGTCTAACGTGATCATTAATGAAACCGCGGCCAAAACCTTGGGCTGGACACCGGCGGAAGCTATTGGCGAACAGTTCTTTCAGGGTCAAAATCCAAGAATTGTGGTGGGGGTAGTGAAGGATTTTCATATGTTCTCTATGCATTTGGCCATCCAACCGTTAATGCTCACCCTAAGAAGAGATTATTTTAGTTATGCCTCTATGAAGGTAAGCCCAAACAGCATTCAAAGTACCATACTATCGATTGAGGAAGCTATTCAGCAACACTCCAAGCATCCTTTTGAATTCCAGTTTATGGACGATGAGTTTGATAGACTCTACAAAGCTGATATTAAGCTTGGAAAGATATTCGGCACATTTACCGTTATATCTGTTCTCATTGCTTCACTAGGACTATTCGGTTTAGCAGCATATACTACGAAACAGCGTACCAAGGAAATGGGGATAAGAAAAATACTTGGCGCTTCTGTAAGAACCATCGTAAGCCTGGCATCTCAAGACTTCCTGAAGATGGTCATTATAGGGTTCATTCTTTCAATTCCTATCGCTTGGTTTTTAATGGATATCTGGTTGCAGGACTATGCTTATCATATTGGTTTGGAATGGTGGGTGTTTGCCGTATCCGGCTTGATAGCGGCAATCCTATCTTTGCTAACAGTTGGCTCTCAATCTATCAAAGTCTCGCTCGAAAATCCTGTTAATACCTTACGTAGTGCATAACGCTCCCCCTAAATTCTGGCTGCGATTCTTCCGCTGGTATTGTCATCCGGAGTACCTAGAAGATCTGGAAGGTGACCTAATGGAGCGCTTTGAGCGTAATGCGGCTCAAAGCAAGAAATCTGCAAGCTCAGGTTTTATTAAAGATGTGTTAAAACTATTTAGGCCAGGGATTATCCGCCCTTTACTCTCTAATCAACGATTAAACGATTTCGGAATGTTCAAAAATTATATCAAAATAGCCACGCGTAACGTTATCAAACAAAAGCTATATTCCTCCATAAACATTGGTGGCTTGAGCATAGGCATCACCTGTTTCATTCTCATCTTTCTCTACGTACAGCATGAACTCAGTTTTGATAACTTCTATTTTGAAAAAGAAAAAATTCACAGAATTTATCAACAACAAGAGGGCAACTTATTCTTTGGCTCTGACTATTTTTCCAGTACTCCTGCAGGCTTAGCCAATAAACTTATTGACGACTACCCTGAAGTAGAATACGCCACTAGTGTTCAAGAAAGAGAAGTATTAATTACTACTGGAAAGAGTTCCTTCTTAGATCAGGGACTTATCGCTGAGGCGCAATTTTTTAACATATTCCATACCGAGTTTATTAAGGGAAATCCGAATGAAGCTTTTAATAACACCTATACACTTGCAATTACTGAATCCTACGCTAGTAAATTGTTTGGCGATGATGAAGCGCTGGGCAAAGTAGTTACCGTTTCAAGCTGGAGTGGGGCCCAAGACTTCGAAGTAACCGGTGTTATTAAAGATCTTCCTAAAAACTCTTCTATCGAGTACAACTACATTCTTAATATGATGTCCAATAAAGAATATGTAGAAACCCGAGAGTCCGATGACTGGAACAGCAATTCTTACACCACATTCCTGAAATTGAAAGAGGCAGATTTGGCTTCTGGTTTGGAAGCAAAACTTCCAGAGCTAGTGGCTCAACATACTGGGGCAAACGAAAATTATCCCTTTCAGGATACTTACTTCGTTCAGCCAATCGAAAAAATGTATCTAGACAATAAAATTAACTTCGACTTCGGCAACAAGGGAAATGCCCAGTACCTCATTTTATTTTCTGCAATCGCTTTTATCGTTTTGGTATTGGCTTGTGTCAATTATATGAATCTCGCCATTACACGCTCTATAAAAAGAGCAAAAGAGGTCGGGTTGCGTAAAGCCATTGGTGCACAACGGAGTCAACTCATTATCCAGTTTTTAGGAGAGTCAGTCATGATAGCCATAGTAGGCTTAATGATAGCCGTCGGCCTGAGTGCATGGCTATTACCATACTTTAGTTATCTCATGGGTTCTGAGCTATCTTTTGACCTTTTGGATAATGGTCTATTGCTTCCTGTCTTATTCGGTCTTGTACTAGTAATTGGTTTATTCTCTGGTAGTTATCCAGCACTATTCATGTCTTCCCTAAAACCCATTAACACTTTAAAAGGTAAGATAACTGGTCAAAGTTCCAAATTTGGTTTACAATCAGTATTGGTGGTATTACAATATGCAACATCCATCGTTTTAATCATAGGCAGTTTGGTGATCTACCTACAGTTTGATTACATACAAACTAAAGAGCTTGGATACAGCAAAGACCATATAATCACGTTTAGAACGCGATCCGGAGAGGTCAGGAAAAATATAGACCCCATAAAATCCGAACTTCTCTCGCTTGCTAATATTAAATCCTTTACCGTTTCCAATGACCTTCCTACTAATATTGGGAATAGTACCTTGGCACGCTTACGTGAAACAGATAGTGATGAAAGCAGCTTTGCAATATATAGAACTTCAACGGATGTAGATTTTCTACAAACTTTTGATTTAAAATTGGTTACAGGAAGATATTTCTCATCTGATATTGAGACAGATAAGAATAAGGTAGTCATCAATGAATCAACTGTAAAAGCGCTTGGTTGGTCCATAGAGGAAGCTGTTGGTAACGAGTTCTACCGTGAAGGACAAGGGTATTTAGAAGTAATAGGTGTAATCAAGGACTTCCACATGTTTTCTCTACATCTACCTATAGCCCCCTTGATGCTTACCTATAAAAACAATTACGTGAATTACGGTGCGGTAAAAATAAGTCCTGACAACATCCAGAATACATTGGGCTATATCGAAGAAGTAGTTCAGAAATATTCTGAATACCCTTTTGAGTTCCAATTTATGGATGAAGAATTTGATAAGCACTACAAGAAAGATGTAAGAACTGGAAAGATGTTTGGCACTTTTACTATTCTCTCTATTCTCATATCTTCTTTCGGTTTATTCGGCCTAGCTGCCTATACTACAGAACAGCGCACCAAAGAAATAGGCATTAGGAAAGTGCTTGGCGCTTCTATGAAATCCATTGTCATCATCACTACTAAGAATTTCCTTGCTATGGTGATTATCGGTTTCTTGCTGGCTATTCCGGTGGCATGGTTCTTTATGAACCTATGGCTTGAAGACTATGCATATAGAATCTCTTTAGAGTGGTGGATGTTTGTCTTGGCGGGCTTCATTACTGCGCTGGTGGCAACTATTACGGTAAGCTCACAATCCATCAAAGCTTCATTAGTTAATCCTGTTGAATCTTTAAGAAGTGAGTAAGGTAAACATTTCTATCAAAATAAATCAATTCTTTACCCCAACCCTAAAGGGAGGAATTGATTCTTTATTACGAAATATGAATTCCATTTGGCACCCCTTTAGGAGATGGGGGTTCTTTCAAGTTTTAAATAAATACTACGCCTTTAGAGCCTGTTTCGAACGAGTTCGTGGAGGTTGGGAGTCATAAAAGTCTTTGATTACTATGCGTAAGTCTTATCCCCCGAAATATCCACTCCGCTTCTTCCGCTGGTACTGCCATCCGGAGTATGTGGAAGATCTGGAAGGCGATCTAATGGAAAGGTATGAAAGAACCATTGAACAAAGCCTTCCACGAAAAGCCAACTGGAACCTTACAAAAGATATCATAAAACTATTTAGGCCAGGTATTATAAGGCCTTTAGGTATAACTCGAATAATAAACAACAACGCAATGATTTCAAATTATTTAAAAGTAGGATGGAGAAACCTGATTAAAAACAAAGGCTATTCCGCACTAAATATTGGCGGTTTAGCACTGGGAGTAACGGTAGCTATTCTTGTTGGGCTATGGATTGTTGATGAACTCTCATTTGATAAGCATTATAAAAATTATGCTAGAATGGCTGCTGTTCTCCAACATGGTACCATTTGTGTCGCTAAAAGTGGAAATCGTTGATGAAAGTTTTTTGGCTCACATATGCATCAATAATCATAGTTTCACAATGATAATGGTGATTTCCTTCCTCAAGTTATGGTGGGAAAAGGCCAGCAGTATTTTTACATCCCCA
>JBCCSU010000179.1:0-9870 GCA_039199635.1 Bacteroidota bacterium
ATAATAAATATTATAAGATATGAAGCGATTATCGTCTACTTCCCAGTCAAGTTCAACAACCTTTTTCACCTGCTTTACCATAAAATCGGTCACTGGATCTTCTTTTTGATAGCTTCCTGCCACGATCGGTTTTGAAATGCCAATTTCTTTTTCGGATGAAGCGGTAATTTCAGTGACCCGATATTCGTAGGTGGTGCCTACTTGTACAGAAGTATCCCGAAAGTAAATGCCCAGGCTTTCAGCAAAATCATTATAAAGAAAGATTAAACTATAAAGGTTAATGAGCATAAATCCAATCTCGTCCGCATCTCTTTTGGCTACTTCTTCAGCTATTTGAAAAAAGTCGGCGGCTTCCGGTAGTTGCTGTGCTAAATCCGGTGACAAAGAGTCGGCTTTCACAAGGGGGAGTTCATTAAGTTTAAGCCAACTGTCTTCGCCAACCACTCTCCGATAGATGTTAGAGCCGTTTTCGGCTACGATCTTCCGCAGGGCCCATTTTATTTCTACGGTAGTCCTGGATACGCTATTATCCGGATGGTTCCTTACTACTACCGGTGTCACCTGGGATTGAATAACACCAGAAACAATGAAGGTCAACACAAAACAAAAAGCGTTTAATCTCATGAATTTTCTTGATTAATGAATGATTATAAGTTTAGTTTTCCTTGAGCATTTACCGAAAAACTTATCCCCACTACCTTAAAGCCTGCTTTAAACTTACCTTCTAGATAAATGGGTCTCGGATAAAAATTAAGGGTGGCATCTCCCCGAATCAATATTTGAATTAAAGTAATAGACCTCCATCCGGTCCATTTTTTAAAAGGATTCCATAGGGCCCTCAACCGATAGTTTAGATCAATTCCAGCTACAACTTCAATCCAAACAAACATTTTCTCGGGGGTAAATGGCTTCCAATTAATAGCAAACCCTCCTCCCACTTCTACCCATGCATAAGCAAGCACGTTAAACTGGGCTAACCAAATATCGACGTTTGTCCCAGGAGGCAATACTATACTCCCTCCAAGACCAATGCCTCCCCCTACTTCTAATCGCTCACTGGAAATATCTACATAACCGAAGATATTGATCCCGGGACAGGGTACTGTAATATCGATTGGCATTTCCATGCTACCAATAGCCACCCTCCAATATCCTGGGCGGGTGTGAATGAAGAGACTACCTGCTAAACAAAGCGTAGGTGCATCAAAAGCACCTTCGATGTATCCTATAAATTCTTTTTCAGCAGAGTTATACGAAAAGTCGATTAACCCATGCAAAGCCGCCATATCATCTGGCTCTTCAATTTTGGGTGACGGACTGTTTATTTGCACGTCTCCGGCAAATCTCCAGGTCTTGTCCCCATTGGCTGCCCGTAAACTTTCACCGGAGACTGCGATTCGTAGTTTACTACCTCCGGAGTAATTGTCAACTAAAACCATACCTATTTTCCATCCGCTCAGCATGGATGCGTCCGGCAGGATTGTCTTATCTTCCTGTATCCGCATCTTTTTATACAGCCGTCCTCCAATGCCGGCCAAACGTACAGCTCCTAAAAGAGGCCCATTAGATAGGGCTGCAGGAGCTACTTCATCCAGTGGATCCCCCAATTTGTATTCCGACGCATCATCGGTCACTTTAACCTCTGCGAAATAGTAGGAAAAGCCATCTTTTCTTCCTTGTAAGTAGAGCGTATTTAAGGTGAATTTAGAGGGTTGTTTGATGGTGAGGTCTACATCCCCAACCCATACGTCTCCAAAGTTGGGATGCGTCTCATGAAACTTTACGTAACCATTAAGTTCAAAAACAGGGTTTTTATTAACTACCGGCATTACATCGGCCAACACATCCTCATAGGCTTTTGCCGGATCTTTTACAAGACTATGAACACTCTGTACTGCATTGGCAATTTCTATTCCAGTTTCAATCAGCTGGGCTGCGTTGCCAAGGTCGCCTAATGCACCTACTAATTCATCTCCTACTGCATCTGCTACCTTGTCAACAACGTATCGTCCTACACCAGCTAAAGCTTCTCCTTTTAAATCATCTAAGATAGCGCCCTGATCTATACTGGAATAGACTCCGTTCAACGTACCATAAAGAGAACTCATGACATTCCCAGGCTTAAACGTGTTGAAAACAGACAACAAGATGTCGGTAAAGCCACTCCCCAAGTCGTCGAGAACGTTCATCCCCAGTCCATCCATAGATTCTCCTTTTATGGCAGCAGTAACAAATCCCCCTGCTGAACTTACAACCAGCGCATTTAATCCACCTTTAATGTCCTGCTCTATCACATCCAATATCGGAGTTGTGATATTATCTCGTACTGATTCTTCAAAGCTTGCCTTAACTTCCTCCTTGAGCGTAGCTGCCGCGTCTCGTTTAAGGCCTTCAACCAAATTGATCAAATCCTGATCGTTAGAAGGCAATACATTTAAGACAAGACTCCCTATAGTATTCACGATGGAGTCTACGCCATACTCAATCTTACCACCTATTTTGTAAACCTCATTTTGGATTAAGCCTTCTACCTTGTTTTTTACCGAGTCAATTTTGTTAAGATGATCGGAGAAGTATTGGTTAAAGAGGGCATCAGTAACTTCATAAGTAAAATTGGAGATGATTTCTGATTGAGCGTTGGATAAAGATAGTGAGGATGATCCAACGGATGCATACTCTTGAACTTCGGAACTTTGATATAGCTGATCGGTTTGGACAAGTGTATTTTCCGAAGTATTAGTGGGGTAATTGAATGTTAGATCGTTTAAAGATTTTTCGATTTGATCTTGCTGTGCCTCGATTTCCTGCGTCTTCTGTGCCACAATTTCTTCTGGAGATAGCTGCTCTTCGCTAAAGTTTTGATACGCTCCTAAATCTCCTGGGGGTGCGTATTCATTCGCCATTAAACCGTAAAAATTTGTTGTTGGTGCATCTTCAACTCCGCTCACATCTTCTCCCATTTCTATCTCCATCGTTGTAGCAAAAGCGTAGAAACCTTCTGAACTTCCTGCTGCAATCACATCGATCGTAACCGGGTATCCTTTCATGATCGTATTCACGCGCTCCGGCAGCGATATGGCTCCGCCTTTTTCACCAAATCCTACATTGTAGTCACCCCAGGCCGTAAATCCGGTAATATCTTCGAGGTTCATGCCCAGTGAATTCCACTTGAGGTCTACTGCCATATTGATTTTCTCATTTCCTGCAAGTGCTGCTCTTTTTATTTTAACCTCAACTTGTTGATCCTCTTTGCCGTGCACGAATTGATACCCATCCAAGCCTTCCAGATATCCCTTCTTTAAACCTGTCTGCGTGATCGGCACTTTATAAGTGAATTTATCCTGAACACTTACGACAGGTATAAGAAATTTACCCTCCAATTCACTTTCCTGGTCGATATAGTTTTCTTCGATTTTAAGTTTCAGATTGTATGGATGAGAAGGAAAAGTCTGGAACTTGAAAAGAGTATTTGATGGATAATTACAATTTATATTTAAGTTTATTCCTTTACTAGTAACGGATGCCTTGTACACTCCATTCGATCCATCATGGGTTTGCACATAACTTTCGTTTAGATCAAATTGACCGGCATTGTCAAAAGAATCTTCGTAGAGTAAATCAATAGAGGAGAGATGAATGCCTTTCCAATCAGGCGAGAGTGTATCGGAAGAAACTTCATCCGAAAAGTCGATTTCATATTTATTGGCCGTTAACCATATGCGTGTATTCGATATTATCCTGATGTCGTTACTCGCAGTTAGGGAACGTTCACTACGAGAGATATAATAAAGCTGATCTGCATTTTCAAAAGTAAAAGACGCCCGTTCTGTTTGCCTTCTTTGGACCGACTCTGGCACAAATACCTCACCATCGAATTCAAATCGGAACTGATCGGTGTTAATGAATACCAAAGAGGACTGGTAGAGGTCCAGGGTGAAGCCGTAGGGCTCCAATAAGTCGAAGCGGTTTCCATTTTCCGGCAGTTCAATGACGGTGTTGACCGTAAAGTTGTTGAAATTGGCCCAGTCCTCTATCGATTTTACCACCGGTTTTTCGGTGGATAGGGTGGCGTGCGGCAGATCCCATAAAAACTGACCAAAGGCATAAAGGCCATTTGGATTTAGTCGGTATTTTTGAATATCAAAGGAAGCACCTCCATTATCAGACAGTTGAGGTGAAAGCTCGATAATGCGCTCTTCCTGAATATCAAATTCGATGGATCCTCTGTCCAACACCCAGAACCCTCCATTATCTATCAAGGAGATATTTTCAAACGTGAGGTTGGTCCATTCATCAACCGCAGGGGTCACGCGCACTTCCCCTCCTCCGGAGATATTCGTTACATCTTTTCCGTTGATATAATCAACATTAACCCTGTGATTTCCTGCATAGAAAAACTCCACCAGGCTAGGCCCGTTCATGAGCCCGACTTTACTCTCTGCTATCATCTGCTCACTGGCAAAAGCGGTGATTTTCCACGCATACTTTTCTGACTTACCCAGGTTAGGAAGGTTGATTGAACCTCCAAATCCATTGAATGTGGGTGGCTGCTGGTAAGTAAACCATGGTTCATTTAGCGCCAGGGCTTCTTCAGGGCTTTGCCCTTCATCCATTTTCATCACCTCTATTTGGTACGCTATGGGTTGATTGGGCCGTTTATTGTTGGGCGCACCCCAACTCAAATAGGGCTGTTCTTCACTTTTGAATCCCCCGTCATATTCGGGCCATTTTAATTCTATCTCACCGCCCTCCGGCCATCCATAATTAAAGTGACAAAATTCGCTTCTGCCATTATTTTTAAAAGAATCCCTACCGTCTAATGCATTGGCCTTAATCTGATAAACATAGGTTTCACCAATATCCAGGAGTGGCTCTGCGGCGCCGTAAATAAAAGTAGTAGAAGATAAGTTCGTGGTTTGAAACACTTGCAGCGCCTGACCATTGGGTACCGCTACAAACGGGTCTGCGGTCGGGTCTGTAAGTTGCCACATGGTGAGGTCATAAGTGGTTCCCATCTCAGCATTGGGGCTTTGCGTATTAAAAAGCTGCCACTGAATAGGGAACGAGATGAGTTTGGGATCTACCATATTCCCACATATAGGCGAAATGATTCGTGGCGGATCGTTTAATTGTATCCACACATTGGTGCACGTTTCTCTCGAAAGCGGATCTCCGGTTTCGTAATCCAATACTTCTATACAGAAAGAATACAATCCTTCAGGCAAACGTCCATTTTGCCTCACCAATTCTGTCCCTGAGCCTGAGATATCGAGGTTGCTAAAATCAAAATATTCTATCCAGTCAGTGGAACTAAATGGAGTCACAACGCCCGGCTGTACGGTAATCGGATCCAGAGGCACAAATCCGTTTTTTGTACTTAATCTAACGTCTGTACTTTCTATGGTCAATTTCAACCTAAATGTCCAGGATGGTTCATTAAAATCATTGAATAAAACATTTGCTACCAGTTGATTTTTCCCAGGGTCTGTGTAATCCTCCAGAAAAAGAGAGTAGGGAGCATTAAGCATAGGAGACACATTGGCAGGAAATCGCTCAGATTGCGCCTGGCCACGGCCGGCAAGCCCCAACAGAAGAATACACAAAATACTCCATAAGCCGCTATTTTTAATGTTAGATTTTCTCATATCTCTAGCTCCTCAATCAGACACATTGGTCAGTCGTTTTCGAAAATCTCACCTGACCAGGTAACGATCCGCTGACCAACGTTGCCCTCACTTTTTATCTCCTTTTCTTTTTAAAACCTGTATGCATAATTCAAATTCCCTCTTATTTCTTTTGTGTTCGTACTTTCCCCTTCTGACATTGATTCTCTATCGGTATAAAAGGTGCTAAGTGAAATGCTATGATGTTTTCCCAGCGAACTACTTGCTGTCCATCTAAGGGTTACAATCCTATTTTGCAGCTCACTTTGTATGTAATTATTAAATAGGTTTACTGCCAGGTTCATTTGGATTTTATTTTCCCAAAGGCTTCTCCCCATCCCAAGTCCGGGGCCTAAAGAGGTGGTTTCGGAGTCTGTGATGACATTTTTATTATAGTTGGCTGATACATTAAACCTCCAGACGGTATTCCAAACTGTAGAAAAACCAGTATTTACGTTTGTAAATAAGCTTTCATTCTTGTCACTATCTGTTGCGTCCTGAAGCGATAGGGTCCCGAATACATTGCTCTGCTTCTCTGCACCGAGAGCGTAATTCGCGGTTACCGATCCATTACGAGTGACTTGAAAATAGGCCAAAGTATCCGACAACAAATCGTCTTCTAATAGCTTCTGCCTCGTATCAGTGCTAAAATTTGAATAAGAGAGGGAGGTATTTAAGCGCTCTGTAGCCGCTATGCTCGCGGAGCTGGAAAAAATGAACCTGGATACCTGAGCGGCCAACTGATTATCCAGGTTATTGCGTTGTACTCCTGTGTTTGCCGAAAGCGATACTTTTCCGTTAAATAAGGGCAAAGCAATACCTCCGGATATGTCTTGCAAATCATTATTGAGAAAGGAAGAACCCAGTGTGGTAAACTCCGGATCAATCCTGCGGTAAGCTAAATTTAGCTGGAATAAATTTCCATCAAAGGTGAGCTTAGTGGATACCGCATTTTTAAACGATGAACTTTGGTTTACGGTGAACAACCTTCCCAGATTGTTACGAAAGCTAAACTCGTTAGCTGTCCCCGAAGTCGCGGTTTTATCGCGTGTGAGCATGCTGTGTGCATAATCTATTTCAAATGTGAATACCGAAAGAAATTTGAATTTTGAAAGGATTCCCAGGACCAGGTTTTCCTGCGGAGCTATATCTACACTATCCGGTACGGTAATGGAATTTTCATCGTCATCGGCTTTAAACAAGATGAAGTGTGCTGAAATATCCTCTTTCTCGTAACCGGTTTTAACCCCAAATGCTGTTCTCCTGAAGGTAGGCTCTGCAAAGACTAATCCATCTTGCGCAAAACGTTCTACTGGCTTTGCCAGTCTTCCGTACATCGCGCTAGCCCTCCAGGGATTGTTATTAGGAGTGTATTCAACGCCGGCTCCAAAAAATAGGGTTCCGGCTAGCGTAAACTGTGAAAAGTTCATGCTCCTGTGGCCTAAGTGGGCAGTAAAGCTTTTGTAAGTGGGACTTAAGCCAAAACGGTTAAAAGGCTGCGGTTGGCTAAATTGTTTTTGTTGCTGACTAAGTGTGAGTGAGAACGGAACCTGAACGAGGTTTAAAATATTGAAATGGATATTTGCATTGAACTGCCAGAAGTATGGATCGCGTTGGCTTCGCATCCCTATGGCTTCATAAAACGTGTTGTTTAGCGAAACACCCCCAGAATAAGTCAAAAACTTTTGCTCCTTGATCGTTTCAAGGTCTTGCGCAAACGAATAATGTGCGCATATAATAACCATCGTCCAATATTTAAGAATACTCCTCATTCAAAACCACACACATAAATCCATTGAATAGGTTCTCACCTCTTTTCAATGTGTTTTAATTATCTAATTTTATTTCCACTCTTCTATTAAACATTCTTACGTTAGGTATATCGCCGTGCGAGAGCGCATCAGTACTTCCTTTCACTTCTGTACTGATTCTATTCTCAGAAATATTTTTCTTGGTTAAATAATTTTTAACCGCCTGAACGCGATTTTCTGATAGCTTCAGCGCAGACAGTGGATTCCCTGAAGCATCAGAGTGCCCTATCAATTTCAGTCTGATGGACTCATTGAGTAAGAGCCATTGGATTAATTCATCGAGCTTTCTTCTATACTTTGGTTCGATTTTATAACTCCCGGTTGAAAACAGAATATTTCCGTTTTTAATAATCGCAGGAATGTAGTCTTTGGAGGAAATGGAGAACGATGCTAATGCTTCTTCTTGCTCCTTGCTGAGGTTTTCGTTTTCCTTACGCGTAGGGCTTGAAGCTTCTTGGCCAAATTTTAGAAAATCCTCATTTAGTGCATCGATTTCCTCTTGCTGAAAGTCATTGATCCTTTTGATGGAGTCGATTCTCGCGTCGATCTTTTTATAGTGCAAATCATTGACCTCGCTAATTGAATCCAATCTCGCCTCAACAGCTTGATTTTTTAACCTTAATTTTTTGATCCAGTCTTTATTTAAAGGAGTTTCCTTTTGCTCAGCTACTCTAGATCTTACATTAGGAGATGAAAAAAGTGATTCACCAAAACGCCATCCAACCACTAGTTCATGTGTGGCACCACCAATTTCGGGAAGTCCAGTGGATGAAATCTCATAAGTATAACCGACACTTAAGTTGTCTAATGCATTCAACCCGAATGAGTAAGACCAACCTATTTGATGGCGATAAGCCGACCCAAGCCATAACACATTTTTATATTTTCCAATGAGGCCAGCATCATACTGACTAGGTAGGCCTTGGGCTACCCTGTTGATGAAAATAGGTTCTACGCTAAATTTTTCGTTGAGGGCAACATTGTAATTTAAGGTAACCGTATAATGCCTTACTAAAGAAAAATTTAGGTTACTAAATGTGACGGCATCCTCATAAGTAATCTCATTTTGTAATAATTGATCAACAACGATTCCAAGTTTTAAGTCGTTCCAGGTATATCGTAGCCCTGCACTAGCGTCAACTACCGGACTTTGGTCTATGCTGGACAAAAGGTTGGGATCTGAGAAATCTGCCGCTACAATCCTGGTAAAATCAATTTTGTTTTGAATCAATTTAAAAGTCATACCAAATGAGAGGTGATGATCCTGAGAAAACCTCAAAAAGTACGATGAAGAGATTCCCAGATTGGTACGATCAATAACATTGGTTGCATCATTTAGAAAAGTGATTCCTAAACCAACCGGATGATTTTTTAATTTTCCATCTAAGGTAAAAACATAGGTCTCGGGTGAGCCTTCTATCTTCACCCACTGATTTCTGTAATGAAAAAATGCCTGTATTCCATTCTCACCGGCAGTTGCTGGGTTAAGCACGTATGGATTTACGAAATACTGACTGTAAACAGGTGTTTGCTGAGCACTAGCCCTATCAAGGCTAAGCAGCACGAAGACGATGAATGAGCATATGGTAATGGATGCCTTCATCTGTTTCTAAGGATAGTTAGCGCACCGCTGTAATATTTATCAGTGCCGGTAAACATGATGGTGTAGTAATAAGTGCCGTCAGGTAGAATATCTGTTCCCCTAGTGCCCTCCCAATCGTTTTGATAATCGTCATCTTCAAATACCAAAACGCCGTATCTATCGTATATTTTTACTTGTACCTGTTCAAAAGCGTCAGCGTTAGGGACGATCCACTGGTCATTCATGCCGTTACCATCAGGTGTGAATACATTATTTGCAACAACCCTAAAATCTTCACGTAAGCTAACCAAAACCTGATCTGTGTTTTGGCAGCCATTCTGGTCGGTTACGGTTACTGTGTAGATTGTATTTTCTAGCGGTCTAGCTAGCGGATTTGCGATGGTGGAATGATTTAAACCGGTAATAGGGCTCCATTGATAATCCACTCCTCCACGTGCCTGCAGCTGCGCGGAGGCACCCCTGCTGATCGTTGTATCCTGACCTGCATCCACCTCAGGCAGATCGAAAACGATGACCAGTTTGCTGGAAGAATCCACACAGCCTTCGAAGGAGGTGATGGTCAAATTAACCGGGTATATGCCGGGTGAGGAATACGTATGTGCTGGATTTTGCGCAATGGAAGATGCCCCATCCCCAAACTCCCAGTTGTAGAGGGTGGTAGCGCTAGGATCAATGGACTGATCGGTGAATGAGGTCTCGTCTTCAAAACACACATCTGTTGCTTCAAAACCTGCTACTGGCACTTCATTCACGATGGCCGTTTTCTTGATAGCGTTGATACACCCGTTAAAGG
>JBCCSU010000180.1:0-9712 GCA_039199635.1 Bacteroidota bacterium
ATGATGCTATTATAATCCCTAATGTCCGCCTCAATAAACTCAAACTTAGGATCTGATTCAAATGCAGAAATGTTTGAATAATAGCCGTTGGAAAGGTCGTCAAGCACCCTTACGGCTATTATTCAAACATTTCTGCATTTGAATCAGATCCTAAGTTTGAGTTTATTGAGGCGGACATTAGGGATTATAATAGCATCATAGAGTTAACGCATGGATTTGATATTATATCTCACCAAGCCGCTCTAGGGTCCGTACCAAGGTCCATTGAAAACCCAATGCTAAGCACAGATGTGAATGTGAGTGGCTCAGTGAACATACTGCATGCCGCGGTAGTAAATAAGGTACAAAGAGTTATATTGGCATGTTCGTCCAGTACTTATGGGGACAGTACATCTTTACCTAAAAAAGAAGATGTCATTGGAAAACCTTTGAGCCCTTATGCCATTACCAAATACGCTATGGAGCTCTATGCCGATGTATTTCAAAAAACATATGGATTAGATTTTATTGGCCTCAGATATTTTAATGTGTTTGGTCCGAAACAAAGTTCGGATAATCCTTATGCGGCTGTAATTCCTATTTTTTGTAAAGCATTTCTGGAAGGAAGATCTCCAAAAATTAATGGAGATGGAGAAACTTCCAGAGATTTTACTTATGTAGACAACGCGGTTCAAGCTAATTTAAAAGCCATTTTTACGGATAATGAAAGTGCATTGAACCAAATTTATAATGTAGCGTGTGGGGAGAGAACATCGCTGAATGAAATGATGACCGCATTAAGAAAGATAACGCAGCAGGATATTGAGGCCAGCTATGGCCCGGAAAGACCTGGTGACGTTAAACACTCACTAGCAGATATTTCAAAAATTCAAAATTTATTAGACTACACACCTGCAATCAAATTTGAAGAGGGTTTGGAAAAAGTCTACCAATGGTATACATCACAAAATGGATAAGATCGCAATAATAGGGTTAGGTTACGTAGGTCTACCTCTGGCCGTGGAATTTGGTAAAAAAGTACCGGTTATTGGTTTTGACATTAATGAGCAGCGGATAAACGAATTAAAGGGCGGTGTGGATAAAACACTTGAGGTAGATAAGGCAGAATTGCGAGAAGCCACTCACCTTACTTATGTTTCAGACATCGATCGAGTAAGAGGTGCCAACATTTTTATAGTAACCGTACCCACCCCTATTGATGAATTCAAGACTCCTGACCTTATCCCCTTAAAAAGAGCGAGTGAAACGGTGGGTTCCGTTTTGAAAAAGGGAGACATCGTAATATATGAATCTACGGTTTTTCCAGGATGTACTGAGGGGGTTTGCGTACCTCTATTAGAGGAAGTTAGTGGGCTTCAATACAATGAAGACTTCTTCTGCGGATATTCACCTGAGCGTATAAATCCTGGGGACAAAACACATAGGTTACCAAGTATTAAAAAAGTAACCAGCGGCAGTACACCCGATATTGCTGAAAAGGTTGATGCATTATATCGATCAATAATTACGGCTGGAACGCATAAAGCCCCTTCTATTAGAGTAGCCGAGGCCGCTAAAGTAATAGAGAATGCCCAACGTGATTTGAATATCGCTTTCATTAACGAGTTGGCAATGATCTTTGATAAGATGGATATTGATACCCATGATGTGTTAGATGCTGCAGGAACAAAATGGAACTTTTTGCCTTTTAAGCCAGGTCTTGTGGGTGGGCACTGCATTGGTGTTGATCCTTATTACCTGACCTATAAAGCAGAGGCGCTTGGCTATCATCCGCAGGTTATTTTATCGGGCAGAAGGATCAATGACAATATGGGGTCTTACGTAGCTAATAAGGTGGTCAAACTTATGCTGCAAAAAGATAACACAATTAAGAATAGCAGAGTATTGGTTTTAGGCATTACCTTCAAGGAAGATTGTCCGGATATTCGTAATAGTAAGGTCATTGATGTTATTCGCGAACTTGAAGGTTTTGGAATAAACGTAGAAATCTATGATCCTCATGCGGATGAAAGTGAAGTGAAGCAAGAATACGATATTGATCTAATACAGGAACCCAAGGGCAAATATGATGGGATTATTTTGGCCGTGCGCCATGACAGTTTTAATCAATTGAATATTAAAGCCTTAACGCATGATAATACGGTAGTATACGATCTGAAGGCATTTTTACCTACCCAAGATATTACAGCGAGACTTTAAATATGAAAAAGCAAATTATAGTTACCGGAGGAGCGGGATATATAGGATCACATACCTGCGTTGAACTCATTGAAGCCGGTTATTTACCTATTATCGTAGATGATTTTTCAAATTCCAAACACTTCATTGTAGAAAGAATTGAACGAATCACCGGTGTTAAGCCAGAGCTCATCGAGATGAATTGCCTGCACTATGGATCGTTGATAAAACAACTTGAGCGATACACAAATATTGCAGGTCTTATACATTTTGCTGCATTTAAGGCGGTAGGAGAATCTACTGAGAAACCATTGGAGTATTACGATAATAATATAGGTAGCACAGTGAACATGATAAAGCTTCTTAGGCACTTCAATCTAAATAACTTTATCTTCTCATCTTCCTGTACTGTTTATGGACAACCTGAAAAACTTCCTGTAACAGAAGAGTCGCCAATTTTACCAGCCGAATCTCCCTATGGCCGAACCAAACAAGTATGTGAAGATATAATAAAAGATAACGCTAAATGTAACAGCACGTTCAAAGCGGTTTCGCTGCGCTATTTTAATCCTATTGGGGCGCACCCCAGCTCATTAATTGGTGAGCTTCCGCTAGGTGTTCCTAATAATCTCGTACCCTACATTACTCAGACCGCGGCCGGCTTGAGAGATAAATTATCAATCTTCGGAAATGATTACGATACCCCGGACGGGACCTGCATCCGAGATTATATACATGTTGTGGACCTGGCTAAAGCCCATGTAGCTGCGTTAGAATATGCTGAAAGTAAGCCACACGGTCTTTATGAAATATTCAATCTGGGATCCGGGCAGGGAAATTCTGTTTTAGAAGTAGTTAAAACATTTGAAGAAGTGTCTAGTACAGCATTAAGTTATACGTTTGCTCCTAGGCGCGCCGGTGATGTAGTACAAGTTTATGCAGATGTGAATAAATCCCAGGAGATCATGGGCTGGAAGACAGAGCTAAGTCTGGCCACAGCCCTTAAAGATGCCTGGAACTGGGAAAAGACATTGAACTAGTTAATAGTCCGTTAAATATTAAAATATGAAAGGCATTGTATTAGCAGGAGGATCTGGAACCAGACTTTACCCTGTTACGAAATCCGTATCAAAGCAATTACTCCCTATTTACGATAAACCCATGATCTACTATCCATTATCTGTTTTAATGATGGCTGGAATAAAGGAGATCTTGCTTATTTCTACCCCCCAGGATATAGGTTTGTTCGAGAGACTTTTAGGCAATGGCAATGAACTGGGGATATCGATAACCTACAAAGTACAACCGAGCCCCGATGGTCTTGCGCAAGCGTTTCTTCTAGGAGAGGAATTTATAGATGGCGATAGCGTCTCACTAGTATTGGGTGATAATATATTTTATGGTTATAAATTCTCAAAAACATTGCAAGAGGCTTCGAGCCTTGAGAACGGAGCTACCGTATTTGGTTATTACGTTAATGACCCTGAAAGATACGGTGTAGTGGATTTTGATGAGAAAGGCCAGGTTTTATCCATTGAAGAAAAACCTAAGCAACCCAAATCTAACTATGCTGTTACCGGTCTATATTTTTATGATCGTACCGTAGTAGAGAAGGCTAAATTGGTCAAACCCTCAGCCAGGGGAGAATTAGAAATAACCGATCTGAATAAAATGTATTTGGACGAAAAGTCTCTGAACGTAAGGCTACTGGGACGTGGAATGGCATGGCTCGATACTGGCACTCATCATTCCCTGCTTCAAGCTTCCAATTTTGTAGAATCTATAGAGGAGCGTCAAGGTTTAAAAATAGCATGCTTAGAGGAGATCGCTTACCGGATGGGCTATATTGACAAGCAACAACTTGAAAAATTAGCACAGCCCCTGCTTAAAAATCAATATGGTCAATACCTTATGAAAATAGCCGGATCAAAATGAAAATCGAAGAAACTCCATTCAAAGGGCTCTTTATTCTAGAACCTACGGTCTTAAAGGACGATCGCGGTTTTTTTATGGAGAGTTATAACGAAAAGCGGTTGCAAGAATTTGGTATTGAGCGCAAGTTTATTCAAGATAACCACTCAAGGTCACAACGAGGGGTGATCAGAGGAATGCATTTTCAAAACCCACCGTATGAGCAAGCTAAGTTGATCCGGTCAATATCAGGGGAAATACTGGACGTAGTAGTAGACATCCGGAAAGAAAGTAAAACCTACGGGGAGCATTTTAGCATCCTTTTATCATCAGAGAATAAAAAGCAGCTTTTTGTACCTCCTGGATTTGCCCATGGTTTTGCTGCATTGTCGGATGGTGCTGAAATCTTATACAAATGTGATCAATTTTACAATAAAGATTCTGAAGAAGGATTACCTTATGATGATCCCGATTTACAAATCAGGTGGCAACTTGATCTTTCAGAAGCGATAATATCCGAAAAAGACAAGGTTCACTCCCCCTTCAAAGACTTCGTTTCACAATTTTGAGAATGAACATACTAGTAACAGGTGCTAATGGACAATTAGGTAGCGAGTTTAGAAGCTTATCTTTAAGTAGCAGCAATCAATTTGTCTTCTGCGATGTAGATGAGATGGATCTTAGCTCAGAATTATCTATTATCAGCTATCTCAACACTCTAAAAATAGACATTATCATCAACTGCGGTGCCTACACTAATGTAGATGGAGCTGAAGATAATCTATCTCTTGCCCAAAGTATTAATAGTGAGGCACCTGCTATCCTGGCTGAATATTGTTCTAAAAATAATATACGCCTTATCCATATTTCTACAGACTACATCTTCGATGGCAAAGGAAACACACCTATTGTCGAAGATCAACAACCCAATCCATTATCGGTTTACGGAAGTACGAAGTTAGCAGGGGAGCGAGCTATTTTGGGAGAGCTTGATAGTGCCTACGTGTTTCGTACTTCATGGGTTTACTCTACGCACGGTCATAATTTTGTCAAAACTATGTTGCGGCTCGCTGCTGAGCGTGATTCGCTTAATGTGGTGTACGATCAAATAGGTACGCCAACTTATGCAGGAGATCTGGCACAGGTGATTTTGAACATTATTGACAAATGGGATACAGTTGATCATCCCGGGGTATATCATTACTCTAACCAGGGAGTTTTATCTTGGTATGACTTTGCCACCGCCATTTTCGACCTATCGGGTTTTAGTTGTAAGGTCAATCCTGTGCGTTCTACTGCATTTCCTACTAAGGCGGTAAGACCAACTTTCTCATTGCTCTCAAAAGAAAAAATTACTCAGACCTTTGATATTGAAATCCCCTATTGGAAGGATAGTTTAGTCAAATGTCTTGATGTATTGAAACATGATCTGGTTAAAAATTCATAAGCTATGAAAAATATACTCATTACAGGTGGAGCCGGTTTTATTGGCTCTCACGTAGTAAGACTATTTGTAAATAAGTATCCGGAGCATAGGATCATCAATCTCGATGCTCTTACTTATGCTGGTAACTTGGAGAACTTACGCGATGTGGAAAATGCCTCAAACTATAAATTCATTAAAGGTGACATCTGTGATCATGCGTTTATTTCTAAAGTCTTTGAAGAAGAGACGGTCACAGATGTCATACACCTGGCTGCGGAATCACATGTTGATAGATCTATTAGTGATCCTCTGAGCTTTGTGAAGACTAATGTTTTTGGTTCTGTTACTTTGCTTAACGCTGCGGTGAATTCCTGGAAAGGTGAGCTAGATAAACACATCTTTTACCATGTTTCCACAGATGAGGTTTATGGATCGCTTGGTGAGGAGGGCTTTTTCCTGGAAACTACTTCCTATGATCCTCAATCCCCCTACTCAGCCTCTAAAGCCAGCTCAGACCACTTTGTAAGAGCCTGGGCCAATACCTATGGGCTTCAAATTAAAATATCCAATTGCTCTAATAATTACGGACCTAACCAATTCCCGGAAAAATTATTACCCTTGATGATTAATAATATCAAGAACAAAAAGCCCCTCCCGGTATATGGCAAAGGAGAAAATGTTAGGGACTGGTTATATGTGGTCGATCATGCCAAGGCTATCGATGATATTTTCCATAAAGGCACTATTGGAGAAACCTATAATGTAGGTGGATTTAACGAATGGAAGAATATTGACATAGTCCATCTACTCTGTAAAATAATGGATAATAAGCTAGATCGAACTTCGGGAGAATCCGTAGAACTGATCACTTTTATTCAAGATAGAGCCGGTCATGATCATAGATACGCCATTGATGCTTCCAAAATTCAAAAAGATTTAGGATGGGAACCTTCTTTACAATTTGAGGAAGGAATGCGTAAAACCGTGGATTGGTATCTTGAGAATGAAACCTGGCTGCACCATGTAACTTCCGGGGAGTATCAGCAGTATTATGTTGAACGGTATGAAATATAGTTTTACGACACTGTAATTCTAATCGAGATTGATCAACAAACGAGTCAAATTATAAGGATCAGATACTCTTTGTTGTAACTGATACTTAGGCTGAAATGTAGGTATTGGTTCCTCGAACCCTACCGCTAAACTTCATCTCAACGGTAATATGAATCTACCATTTACCTGGAATTTAACAGAATCACAATTTGGCAAAGAAATAATAAAGACAGGTTGGATAACTGAACCAGGGATTACATTTCTATAAAACACGGAG
This sequence comes from Bacteroidota bacterium, assembly GCA_039199635.1. Classification (GTDB taxonomy): domain Bacteria; phylum Bacteroidota; class Bacteroidia; order Cytophagales; family Cyclobacteriaceae; genus Fulvivirga. Next base: position 6,846 of record JBCCSU010000180.1, read on the forward strand.
GGAATAACAATTAAACGTACACCTACGGTTTGAGATTGAGCGATAGGTATGATCTGGAATTCGGGAGAGATGATTACGCAACCAACCTTGTAAAGATTACAACACAAGGTCTTGTAGATATTGGTACTACTACTCCTGACCCCAAACTCACCGCAAAAGGCGATATACATGCCGAGGAAGTAAAAAGTAGATCTTTCTGTTCCCGACCCGGACTATGTATTCGATGAAAACTACGACCTGCCCTCTTTAGAAAGTATTCAAGGGTATATCCAAGAAAACAAACACCTGCCTGAAGTACCTTCAGCTGAGGAAATAGAAGAAAATGGTATTGACCTTGTTTTGATGAATATGCTGCTTTTGAAGAAGTTGGAGGAGTTGACGCCGCATTTGATTGAGCAGGATAAGATCAATAAACAGCAAGCCAGGGAAATTGAGGGGTTGAAGAAGCTACTAAAATAGGCTTTGAAAGCTTCAATGGTCAGACGCCTCCTAAAGATAAAAACTGTTATTAAATTGAATATTAGTCCCGTTTAGTTCCTACAGTCGTCTGACCACTTTAACATGGATACCAATAAACACAAGTCAGTGTAATAAATACAAGACTCATTCTGATTCTTTACATATCTTTGCCTTTTAAAATTATCTATGAAAAAGGCGCTAATAACAGGAATTACGGGTCAGGATGGAGCCTATCTTGCCGAATTCCTGCTGAAAAAAGGTTATGAGGTACATGGCCTAAAAAGGCGTAGCTCACTTTTTAACACAGACAGAATAGATCATCTTTACCAAGATCCTCATGAAAAAGACATTCGGTTAAAACTTAATTATGGTGATTTAACAGACTCTGCCAACATCATCAGAATTGTCCAAGAAGTTCAGCCAGATGAGATTTATAATCTTGGGGCTATGTCACACGTTAAAGTCAGTTTTGATACACCGGAATATACGGCCAATGTAGACGGTTTGGGTGCGTTAAGAATTCTAGAAGCGGTCAGACTATTAGGGTTGACTGAAAAAACAAGAATATACCAAGCCTCCACGTCGGAGTTATATGGCCTGGTGCAAGAAGTTCCACAAAGCGAGACCACACCTTTCTACCCAAGATCACCCTATGGTGTGGCAAAACTTTATGGGTACTGGATAACGGTGAACTACAGAGAGGCGTATAATATGTTTGCCACCAATGGTATACTATTCAATCATGAATCTCCCATAAGAGGGGAGACTTTCGTAACTCGAAAAATCACCCGAGCTGCCGCTCGAATAGCTTTAGGATTACAGGAAACTACCTACCTCGGAAACCTTAGCGCTAAGCGCGACTGGGGACACGCTATGGACTATGTGGAAGCCATGTGGTTGATCCTACAACAAAAAAAACCGGAAGATTTTGTAATTGCCACAGGTATTACTACCACTATAAGAGATTTCATAACAAAGGTTTTTGACCATCTAGGGGTCACACTGGAATTTAGCGGAGAAGGTGATCAGGAAATTGCTAAAGTAGTAGAAAGCACAAATCCTGAACTTCAAGTTAAGCAAGGTCAGGTAGTGGTGAAAGTGGATCCAAAGTATTACCGGCCTACTGAAGTGGACCTTTTAATTGGCGATCCGTCAAAAGCTAAGAGTAAGCTAGGTTGGAGACCTAAATATGACTTGGATGGTTTAATCCGAGACATGGTGGACGCAGATCTTGAATTATTTAAACGCGATAAATACCTATATGAGGGTGGGCACAAGGTTTTTAATTATCACGAGTAGTGGAGAAAGAGGCTAAAATATATATTGCCGGTCATAATGGAATGGTGGGCTCTGCTATTTTGAGAAGACTTCAAAAAGAGGGCTTTCAGAACTTTGTGCTGCGTACCTCTAAAGAATTGGATCTAAGAGTACAAAAAGACGTAGAAGAATTCTTTAATGCTGAGAAACCCGATTATGTCTTTCTGGTAGCTGCTAAAGTAGGAGGCATTCTGGCCAATAACACTTACCGTGCAGAATTCCTCTACGATAACCTGATGATTCAAAACAATGTGATCCATCAGAGCCATTTGACTGGGGTAAAAAAGCTGATGTTCCTGGGTTCTTCATGTATATATCCTAAACTAGCACCTCAACCGCTAAAAGAAAAATACCTTTTAACCGGAGAATTAGAATCCACCAACGAACCTTACGCCATAGCAAAAATAGCTGGTATTAAAATGTGTGATGCCTACAGGCACCAATACGGTTGTAATTTCATTTCAGCCATGCCCACTAACTTATATGGACCTAACGATAATTACGATCTTAAAACATCTCATGTATTACCGGCTTTGATTCGGAAATTCCACGAGGCTAAAGCCGAAAGCAAACCAATTGTAGAGGTCTGGGGTACGGGATCGCCGATGCGGGAATTCCTGCATGTAGATGACATGGCTGATGCGTGCTATTTCCTGATGCAAAATTATGATGAAGCTGGATTCGTAAATGTAGGTATAGGGGAAGATATTTCAATTAAAGAATTAGCCGAGCTGATCAAAGGGATCGTAGGTTATGACGGCGAAATTAAATGGAATACTTCAAAGCCGGATGGAACGCCACGGAAGTTGATGGATAATAGTTATTTAAACAAATTGGGTTGGGTTTCCAAAATAACTCTCGCCAATGGAATCTCCACAACCATAAATGAGTTTGATAAGCATTTAGCAAATACTAAAGAGAATTAGATCAGGTCAGCATTTGAGAAAGTATTTGGCTCATTTAGGTTCTGCTTTAATAATAGATTCATTTTACTATTTCATAGGCAAATTAATTCCTGGTATTTTAGCTTTTTTATTGATTCCCATTATAATCAGGTTTTTTGGAGTAGACATATATGGAGAATATTCAAT
>JBCCSU010000181.1:0-9683 GCA_039199635.1 Bacteroidota bacterium
CCCATACTCACCGGAATTAGTCACAACAATATTCTGGGTGATTTCCCCGGTAGACCACAAATAAGTGATATCTCCCGAAGGACCGAATAATTCCACTTGATTCACTCCGCTAACGGTCTCAGGAAGCGAAAAAATCAAAGGTTCATCAATGGTCACTTCTACTTCATCTGTGGCCGTTTCATCAGCTTCATTGGTCACTTCCACACTGTAGGTGCCGGAGATATTTACTTCAATGGTTTGCGTGGTTTCCCCGGTGCTCCATACATAGCTGACGGCCTCAGCTCCGGCATCAAGGGTGACTATCCCTTGACACTGCCCGATGTCAGGGCCCAGGTTTACGGAAAAAGGTAGCTCAGTAGTTCTGGTTAGGATTACGTTTTCTGGTTCGGTCACCTCAAGATTTCCTATACGCAAATTTGGACCACCGAAAGGAAATACTAACGCAAGAGTTGCATCATTAAGATATTCAACAAATTGTACAGGATTGTTGTAGACAGCAAAAGAACCTAACCCACCCGTTATTTCAGCTCCACGGAGGGTCCCATTTTCACTCCAAGAGGCTACCAGATATCCAGAGCTATTAAGAAAAGAGTTATCGTTAACAAATTCTAGTCTTCTTGTATTTAGAGCTACGACTGTGGTTTGATGACTTAATGCGTTAGTAGACATATCAGCAAACCGAAATTCACCAATAAGTAGTTGATACCATTTCATTGATCCATTCTTATCGAGTCTAGCCACTACTTGTCCCAAGTCATCCCGACGATTAGCTTCTGGATTAAAAATGGTGGTCCCATCAATTACTATGTTATCGGAAAAATTAACAAACACGATAATATCAGTGCCATCTGCATTGATTGCCCAGGGTCGCTCGCGAGAAAGGAATGGATTAGAAACTCCATCATCTGCTAGCACTTTGCCCCACAGCGGTTCACCCGTTGGATTAATTTTTAATAAGCATGCACCACGAATCCCCTGATCAGTAGTGATAGGATCAAGCTGACCTATTTGTAACCCTGAAGATCCGGGGTTCGATCCAAATTCAAAAAGTGAAATCAGATTGTTTTCTTCATCTACAGCTAACTTAGACGCCCGCCATTCACCCCAACTGCTCTCTCCACGAAGCACCCAATCAACCGCTTGTTGATTATTTAATTTTATAAAGAGAAGATCACCACTAGTAATCTGGGGGTCTGAAAAATAGGGAATTCCGTCTATGAAAACGGTTCCCTCAAAGATTGCCATAAGGTATAAACCTCCATCTGATGAGGGTGCAATATCCAATAATTCAAAAAAGGAATACTCCGTTGGATCGGATGGTCTCATTTTTTCTGGAGCAAAGGAAGTAATGGTCGTTAAGTAATTGCCTGAGGGATCAATAATAGAAATAAAATAACCACCTCCCATACCCGGAACTGGAATGCCGTCTATCGTAAGTCCATTAGGGCTATTATTAATGCCGAACGCATAGCTATAACCCCGATCATCGCTTTTTAAAGCCAGAAGGTCAACCGAATGAGTTTCATCGCCGTCCAGAGGAGTTCCATTGATGGTTTGAATCCAGTTTTCTTCGCCATTCTGGTTGTACGATGCTACAAATACATCGCTACTGCCTTCCGTAAGTGCCGTATAAGTAGTTCCATTGAAAGTAAACGATTCAAAATCCCCTCCTACTAATACTTGATCACCTACGCCTGCCGCTAAATCGATCACCTCAATTTCTGAGGAAGAGAAGTGAGGGAGGTTAGCAAGCAGGGAGTAGTCTTGGCTTTTCGTGTCCAAAGATAATGTGATAAGCAAAACAAATAAGAATAAAAAACGCAGAGGCATTCTTGAATAGTTCATCTTCCTCCGCGAAAACCATTTCGAGCAGATCCTACATCACCTGGTTGATATAAATCTTGTGACATCAGAGACCATGGATGTGCATATGAGACGGTTCCTGTGGCACTTTGAAAAGAAGCTCCCTTGTAATAAAACCATGCCTCATCGATAAATGCTGCCTCATCGGTTTGACCATTGGGCAGTAGGTTGCCATCTCCTCTTGATCTTTCTGTAAGAAGATTACTACTTCCGGAAGCTAAGTGATACAATTCTGCTAGGTTGTCGGAAAGATTCATGATACCAAAAAAAGATCCTCCACTAGTTCCTCGAATAGTCGCTTTAGTGGCAGAGAAACCTACTCTTAGTGGCCCATTTAATTCAGATTCAATGTTTGCTAACCCCAATCCAAAATTATCTACAGCTTCATTATCTTTACCGGCATTGATGATATTATCAGTTGGAGTGAAAGAATTAGTCCCCCAGGCGTATTCGTCCCTAACTGGATCATCAAACCCACGACACGCTTTCTCATATTCCATCACAGATAGTGGTCTGCAATGTGCCCAATCCAAATAAGAAAGGGCGAGTCCCCCATACACAAAATTACATGCGATACTTGCGCCATCCTCAGCTTCATTGAAGACATCATTGTTATTCAAGTCAAGTTTGAATTCTAACGGTACGCCTGGTTTAACTTCTGAACCTGCGTAAGCAATTCCATTCCTGAATAATGGTTCTTCTGAAGTAGTCATTGCATACACCTTACTATCTGTTTGAAAATCACCTAGCAAGCTTTCTTGCTGTGATCGGGTTAAACAGTTTAGAAAGCCGATCATTTGAGATTGGGTTACCTCATACTTCATCATCAAAAAGCCAAATCCTTTGGGGTAAAACTCCGGAATTGTGATTCCACCAGGATTTATTCCATCAACTCTCGCAAAAAAAGCTGTTTGATCCTGATTTACTAGTACGGGATCAGAAGGCGCGGAAGGATCAAAGAACATAGAATTACTTCCTCCGTCTCCTAAATAATATTCACCAAAAGGCACATAAACCATCTCTATTCCAAAAACTTTAAAGGATGCATTTACAAGGTCTTCAGCTTGTTCATCTGCAATTTCAATAGTTAGAAATGAAGGGATTATATTTTTCTGACCTGGTGTATCGAAACTGCCTCGAACATAGATTCCTTCATCTCTATCCGTAGCGGCAACAATTGAACTTGGTGTTTGGATATTAGAGGACTTGAATTTGACCGGCTTCCAATTATTTGAATTTGAATTTTTATACTTAGCGAATACCCAAACTACATCTCTATAATTTTCGTTTAGGAACCACGCATTATCCCAGGAAATGGTAAAAGTTAATTCACTTGTGGTCTTATCAAAAGACACATCTGTGATCTGAAGGTTATTGGCTTGCGTAGCCACGGAGAACCCAAAGCACAATACACAAAGAAGTAAAGCATATACTGTTTTCATAATTCGTTTTTTTAATAAATAGGTTTTAAGTGACGCACTAAAGGCAAGTATTCCTTGATAAATTTTTATAATTTGTCCGCTTATTCTCTACTTCCGATTAAATATTACTTTTGGCTCACTGATAATGAAAAAAATATGCTTCATACAAATATCTGTTGATATTCCTCATAAAAGACCACTGCCAGCATTGGTCTTTTTGAGCTCATCAAATTGATAATCTGGAGCAATAAAATGGGATGGGCACTTGTAAAGTAATTAGAGCGTATGAAAGCTCAACATTTAAGCGATTGATCAGTAGTTTTTAATGGTAATTATTGTTGGGGGTGTTTTATCGATACCGTTTACTTACTGGCTAATGAACGACTGGCGCAAGGATTTTACTTACCGCATTGATCTGAGTATCGATTTATTTGTTCTCCGAGGTATAATCTCAATTTTCATTGTGCTGATAACCATAACCTATCATGCTCTTAAGGTGTTTATAAGGGATCCTGTGGATATGATAGGGTCTGAATAAATGGCAAAGGCACTTGATGTGATAGCGTATCAAACAAAAAACTCTAGCTGAAAAACAGGGGATTTTATTTGTTGTACAGGTCTTACGGCTATGATGGAAAGGGTATTATATGCTTGAATGAACTCTGCTCTACTTATTCTTTCTTTACTTTTTCCGGGAATAACCTTATGATATTGCATTCTACCGGATTCATTCGCTGTAGCGGTATACATCTTCTCGTAACGGAAAGAGATTGCCGTAGGTATGTAGCGTAAGCGGCTAATGGTAAGTGTTTTTAAATTCCGTGAATAATTTTTTATTCTGTAATTGATTGTATTCTGTCAATAGTTGGTAAGCTACGTCAGGCACATGATTGAATTTACCTTTCATTTCTTCAATCTTATCGCTTAGTTCTTTAACATAAAATCGTAACTCATCTATGTTTTTACATTGACGAGGCTTAACAAAATTCTTTTTGAAAAACACTAAAAAATCAAACTCTAGCTTTTTCTTTTCAAAGTTAGTCATAGGTTATATGTGTAAAAATACACGTAAGGTGTCACATAATATCTGCTCAAATATATCTATTTCATAATATGAAACAATGTAAAGAAAATAATATTGTGTAAAAGTACACACAGACGCGTAGAGCATTACTTGAGCTGTCTATCTTTAACCAGCTGAAAATGAGATAATTTATGTTATTAAATCTTTATTTTAGCCCATCATTTTTTATTCTAAGGTTCCTCGGATTCAGGTGATTTAGGATTTAAGTATATTAGAGGGAGAAGTGGAAATAGGTTACCAATGGAAGAAAGTACTTCGAGCGATTTTTTAGTTCAGTTTCATGCTATTATGATTTATGGAGCGATAGTTATGCTCTTTGTCGCTTTGCTGGTATGGCTTTTTCATAAGATCAAAGTAACCTCTATTAGGGACTACAAAGCGAAGTACGATTATATTCGGAAAAATGAGATCAAAACGTATAAGTATGCCTTTATAATTGTGGCCATAGGAGTAGCCATGCTGATCAATACGTATGGAAAAGATACCTTGAGCTTTGATACAGTCTGGTTTTTAGTACGTGGTTTTATCGCTTTGGCAGGGGGTACGTTGATCGGTTACATAGGCTCTTTAATCCTAGATTATTATTATCCCACCAAACTGGATAGAAAGCTTAAAAAATGGCGCTTTATACCCCGAGTAAATCCCAAAACGGGTAATAAGATGCGGCTCCTGAGGGAAGACGAAGAGGATGTACATTTGGATGAAGGTATGCGAGCCGAGGAGGATGTCTTTTCAGTGGACTATGACGTATGGATAGATGAGGCATCCGGGGAAACGAAGGTTGAGAAATATCCCGGTCACCTGGAGGCGCTTCAGTGTAATAATTGTGGTTTTTTTACCATGAGAGTTGTGCGTGAAGAAATAGTCAAGGAGGCCAATTCAGAAAACGAAGGTGAACTCATAAAACATTATGAGTGCCAATACTGCGGTTCGGTTAGAGCTACTCAATTCAACATAGTAAAGGATGAAGATTTTTCAAATTTTGCCCCCGAAAAACTTAATTTTAAAAGAAACACCTCCGTTAGTGTGGTAAAGATTGAAGTTACAGGTACAGACGGCGCCAGAAAGAATTATTCATTTCAGAATATTGAAGAAGCGGAAAAGTTCTTATCAGAATTTGATATGGATAATGCCCAATGATCCTTTTGGTAATCCTTTCATAAAATCATTGGCACTCTTTTGGTAAGTGAAACGTTAACCTTAATAAAATGAAGGAAGTATGAAGAAAATAGCGTTAGGTGTACTATTAATTACTACGGGTTTTTTAGCAGCCCTTGGAAAAGAAGTAGCTGTATCTGATAGTTTAGCTCTTAGTCCGAAGAAGCATTATAGCCAGGAGGCGCGACTAGTCAGCCAGATCCTGACCACTTACCACTTTAAAAAAATTGCGCTTGACGACTCTATTTCTTCCGTTATACTTGATAATTATTTGGCTACCCTGGATAATAACAAATCATATTTTACCAGTACCGATATAGCTGATTTTGAAAAGTATAGGAACCAGCTGGACGACTTAACCAGTGTAGGAGAGGTAGAAGTAGCTTTTACTATTTTTAACAGGTTTCGAGAGCGATTTAATGAACGGATGAATTACGTGCGAAATGAGCTCACGGAAAGAACTTATGATTATACCAAAGAGGAGTCGTACCAAACTGACAGAGACGAGGAGCCCTGGGCTTCCAATACGGCAGAGCTCAATGAGCTTTGGCGAAAAATTATCAAGAGTCAAACCCTTAGCTTAAAACTAGGAGGAAGATCCGCGGAGGAAATTCAGGAAAATATCACCAAACGCTACAAAAGATTTCAAAAGAATGTAGATCAATATACATCAGAGGATGTTTTCGAGCTTTACATGAATACAGTGGCAGAGGCTTTTGATCCACATACTAATTATTTTTCGCCTAGAACCTCCGATAGATTTAAGCAAAACATGAGCCTTTCGTTAGAAGGAATTGGTGCCAGGCTTCAAATGGATAACGATTTTACCAAAATTGTTCAAATTATGCCAGGTGGCCCGGCTGAAAAGAGTGAACTGTTACATGCCAATGACCGGATTGTAGGGGTAGCGCAAGGTGTGGACGGAGAGATGATAGATGTTATAGGATGGCGTTTAGATGATGTAGTGCAGTTAATTAAAGGTCCAAAAGGTACTACGGTTCGTTTAGAAGTGCTGGAAGCTAAGAACGGCGTGAACAGTAAACCTTCGGAAATTACATTAGTGCGTGATAAAATCAAGATTGAAGATCTTCAGGCTAAAGCAGAAGTAATTGATTTTAATGTTCAGGGGCAGCGACATAAAGTGGGAGTAATTACCCTTCCTGGTTTTTATATGGATTTCGAGGCCTATCAAAATGGTGATCCTAATTACAATAGTACTACCAGAGATGTAAAACGACTTATCATAGAGTTAAAAGAACAAGGTGTTGATGGGTTAATGGTAGATCTACGAAATAATGGCGGTGGATCGTTGGCCGAAGCCATTGACCTAACAGGTTTGTTCATAGAAGACGGGCCCGTGGTGCAAGTAAAAACGGCCGGAAATAAAATTGAGGTAGGGAAAGATGAAAACCCTGAGCTACTTTGGGAAGGCCCATTAGCTGTTATGATTAACCGTTTTAGCGCTTCGGCCTCAGAGATATTTGCGGGAGCTATTCAGGATTATGGAAGAGGAGTAGTTATTGGAGAACAGACTTTTGGGAAAGGTACGGTTCAAAATGTGATTGATCTAGGGCGCTACATTGAGGTGCCAGAAGGTGAAAAGGTAGGTCAGCTAAAGCTAACACTGCAAAAATTCTATCGGGTAACCGGAAGCAGTACACAGCACTTAGGCGTAAACCCAGATATCAATTTACCTTCAGCATTTGATGCTGATGAATTTGGTGAAAGCGCTAACCCCAGTGCGTTACCTTGGGACCAAATAGCAGGTACTCAATATGACCTTACGCATGATGTCTCATCTCAATTACTGGCGCAGTTAAATACGGACTACAATAGCCGGCTAACCTCGGATGCAGATCTTCGGAATTTGGTAGAGGAAACCGTAGAACTAAAGCAAAATCTGGAACGTACGGAAATTTCTTTGAATGAAACCATTAGGAAAAAGCAAATGGAAGAAGTAGAGCAGAGAAGAGCCAAACGTACTGGCCTGTCCGGCACCAAGGTGGATCCTGAAAACAAAACAAGTGAAGGTGCAATACTGCAGCTTGACGATAAATATTTAAAAGAAGGCATTATTATTCTATCGAATATCATCGATTCTATCGGCTAAAGCGCTGATTATTTCGAATAAGCACGCGTTGTTATGAAGCTAATGGCTGGCATTTTCCTTTTTGTGGCAATTAGTGGTTACAGCCAGGCTACCGATTCGTTACTCCTAAAAAGTATTTATTTTGGAGGTGGTAGCTATTATGTAGATCGGGTACAAATTCAAGAGTTATACGAATTCATTGACAAAGTACCCTCGCTTCAAGATTATGAGATCATTATTTTTAGTCACACTGATAACATTGGCGGAAAAGAGTATAACGAATGGCTCTCTAAAATGCGGAGTGAAGCCGTTAAAAATGAGCTTATAAACAAGGGAATTGAATCGGAACTTATTGAAATTCGAGATTTTGGATTAAAAAATCCACTCTACACTAACTACTCGTGGCAAGGCAGGAGGATGAATAGGAGAGTGGATGTAATTTTATGGCCTTTAGTCTTTTAAACCAGACTTCTACTTTGATTCCTTATCAAATGCGGTATCAATAGGTTCCCAAAGTTCAACTTTATTGTTATCAGGATCTAATATGTGCACGAACTTCCCGTATTCGTATTCTTCAATCTTATCCAAGATGGTTACGCCACTATTTTTTAGCTCTTCAACCAATTCAATCAAGTTTTCAACCCGATAATTGATCATAAAATCCTTCTGGGAAGGTTCAAAGTAGGTAGTTTTCTCTTCGAAAGGGCTCCATTGCAAGTATCCTTTGGAATCAGGATCATCTGCTAATCGAAACTCAAATAGAGATCCGTATTCATCGGTTTTTAAACCTAAGTGCTTAGCATACCACGCTTTGATTTTATTGGGGTTAGGTGTTTTAAAGAATATGCCTCCAATACCCGTTACTTTATTTTTAGTCATAATCTTAGAATTTAAGCTATTTTAGTTTTTAGAATGGTGGATGAGATGAGAGAAACAATAAATCCAATAATAAATACAGTAAGGAACATAACTACAAATTGAATCAATGGATTTGCCCAAAATTCTCTTTGAGCCTCCAGTTCCACCTTTGCTGCGGAGAATGCAGCAGGACTCATCGTAGCTTTCATTTCTTGCAAGTGATAGTCGAAATATTCATTTGTAAAATCAGGTTCTAGGTAAAGAATATAGATGATATCATATATGCCAAAAGCTAGTGCAGGAAAAAGAGCTATAAGTACACCCATACCCAAGGCTTGGCTAAAAGTCATATGGCCTTTTAGCTCAACATTTCTATACTCTCTTATACCTAGAAATACGAAGACCATGCAGATGATCATACTTGCATAGCCTATAATTTCGCCTACTTCGTAATTGGGTTGATCACCGGATAATACCCAACTTATTAAGTGGATACCAATTAATACCAGGGTGGCGTAAACCCCGTTTTTAAGAACTAAATTTTTCATTAGCGTATGGTTTTGTGAGTCTCGAATAAGGCCAAATCCCAAGAAAACTCTCTCATACTAAAGTACCAATCCCTAATACAAGACTTTAGTACCCCTTAAATAAGGCCAATGGCTTGGGCATTTTTTATAGCTTCTGTTTTACGTTTGGCGCTCAATTTAAAAAGTATACTGGAGACATGTGTTTTTACGGTACTCTCACTGATAAATAGACTTTCGCCTATTTCCTTATTTGATTTTCCCTTTACCATTTCGGCAAAGACTTCAGTCTCGCGAGCGCTAAAGTCAAGCTCTTTTACTTTATTGAAATTAAGATTTGTCTTTTCATCCGTTTGTTGCCTATTCAATAATTTACCGATCAAAAGTCCAAAGCCTATGAAGACCACAGCTAATGTTATAGCCAAAAGTTCATTGGTCAGGGATCGTGTGCTCATCGAATATTTGCTTAACTCGACTAGAAGCATCAGGGATACAGCCAAAAAACCGAATTGGATAATAACTCTTTTCATTTATTATCTATCTCGGCCAAAAGTTAGGTAAATAGGTAGAATATTACCAACTAATGATTTTATGAATAATTCATCGTCAGTGGTGATTGGTCATCAATTTGTGAAAGATATTATAATTTGAAATAGCCAATAACAATGTTTAACGCATTGAACCGC
>JBCCSU010000182.1:0-9644 GCA_039199635.1 Bacteroidota bacterium
ACCATAGCATCGTAAAAGTCAAGAGGCCTTTCGCACCACACCTTTTTTGAAATCATCCGAAAATCAGCCCTTTTCAATCATATAGACACTTTTAACAAAAATACCTGTCAAACTCGGGAGATGCCATTATATTCAGGTTTCCGTGAGCTTGGAAAAGGCACGTAGAGCCATTATTTTCGACGATCCAACCTCCTTCTTCTAATCTATCATTCATAGATAGCTGCATTACTTGCATCCTTGTTAGTGCTTTTGATAAGCACTGGGTGATTGCTTTAAGTATATGAAAGTCTATTTTTTCAGCCAAAAACTTATGGGAAGTATAAAAGAAGCCTCATAAGGGCTACCATTTTTCTTAGCAGGGAGAAATTTTAGCTTTCTAACTATTTTTAACGAAATAGAATCTGCCTTTGGGCATAAACCTCTAATGACTTGACTTTCTTTCAGGTGTCCAGTTTTAGTAATAGTCATCTGAATAAACACTTTGCCAGGATTTTCACAGCACTTGGGCAGCTGCGTTTCTGGTTCAATACTTTGGAATAAGCTATCAATACCACCGACTATTTGTGGATTCTCATAGGGATCAGGCCACTGACCATCAACTTGGGCAACGCAAGAACTGAAAAGTAAAATAAAAAGAATGTTCAATATGTGTTTCATTATCTAGCAATTATTTATCGATAGTAAAGCACCTGGTTGTAATTCATAGTTAATAGGGAAATCGTAGAGTGGTTTGTCAATAACAAATTCCTCTAAGTAACGAAAGTAATTGTTCGAGAATTCATTCCATTCTGGGATTCGAGTAAACCCATCAGTAATCTCATCGAGCCATAATAAATATTCTTGCTGCACCGTACTATTGCTAAAAACTAAACAACATATCCCTCCATGGGTCATATCGTAAAATAATTTTGCTTCAAATTCGATATTAGACCTGCCATCTTCAGTGTATTGAGATAATTCGGTGTAAAATTTATCTTGATAAGCATGAAAAAACTCCTCTTCAAATGTGGTGCTATTTATGGAAAATATATTCTTAAAAGAAATTGTCTGAGTTAAATAATTAAAGGAGCCAGGTTCCCCATTTTGGCTACCAATCTTAAAGCAATAATTATGATCATTTGCCGACATATAGTCAAAAATTTGCTGTCTAAAGCAATTTTCTTTGTATTCTAATATAACATTCTCTAATTGTGTTTTTTCAGATGAGTTTAATTCCAAGCAGTCTGGATTAGCTATTTCGCTCAATGCGTTTTGCTGAACGCAACGCCCATTGTCATCACGTACATGATCAGAGGGGCACTTATCTACACAGATGCCATTATCTATTTCTTGACCCCCAATGCAAAGAGGTTGATCGTCAAAACCAATAGGCCCATTACTAGTCCCTCCACCATTTCCATTACCTCCACCGCCACCGCCTTGATTATCACCATCTCCTGAGGGGTCATCCAACGGACCTCCTCCACCTGTACCTCCACCCTCGTTGCAAAGCTCATACTCCGTTATAATAATCTCGCTGATAGTACAAGTTCCTTCAACGCACACCTCTGTCCAGTCCACATCGATCCAGGTTTCGCAAGCAGCCGTTTTGCCGGTTGTCGAGTTGCCTCGATTAACACGTTGACCATTTTCATACGGTGAAGATATCCAGACTTTACCATTCAAATCAGCTACTTCCACCTGTCCGCTAAAATCACTCATGCCGGTAAAACCACCTTTCTCATTTAGCCATGCTACGTTCGCAACTAAACTGAATACCCGATAATTACTTGATCCATCCCGGGTATTGATAACCAGTAAGTCAAGTACATCGGGTTTCTCATTACCCACGGGAACCGTATAGGTACTGAGGGAGCTAAATTCGTCATATACGTGATACACCCTTTTCCATTGCGCGTTATCCAGCCAGTCAGAAGTGATCCGGCTGCTGCTTGAGTTATTCACCTTTGACCGGACTTCTTCTCGTAAAGAAACAAGAACAGGATCTGAACTAATATTTACAAACTCGCGTGTAACTTGCGGTGCTTTTTCCAGCGGCACCTCCTCACATCCAATAAAGCAAAGGATAGAGATAAAGAGCGGGACAATTTTTTTGTACATAACTTAAATAATAGCACAGATATTTAAAGTTAATAACTTGCAATCGGAATAAAATAATATTTAAGTTTTTTATGGAAAAATAATATTTAATGAACCAGAAGTTCACTAGCTATTCTTTTAATATTAAATATACACTTTAAGAATTTTTGTCAGTCTCCTCCTCTAACTTCCTCATCAGTAACTCAAGCTCTTCTTTCTTTCGAACAAAACATCGATGTTCCCACCGGGCACCCCAACCGGTAATACCAAAAAATACAACCACCAAGGGTAAGATCCACAGGCTCTTTTCTGTAGTTAGAATACTGGCAAAAGTCAACAACACAATCAGGCCGGCAAAAATCAAGAGTCCCGTGTTAAACCAAACGTGGTAAGTGGCATTCGCTAGTGCATGTTGAAGTTCTCCTATCGTGCTGAGATCAAAACGATTCTCATTCTTTTTTCGCCTAGCTCTAGAAATGCCAATCACCGCGGCGGTTAAAAACATGGCTACCATCATCATAAAAGCAAAAAGGTTTTCATTTCCTTTATAGAGCATAGCGCTTGCAATCAGGCTTGCCGCAAACAGGTTAGCGCCAATGCCAATGAATTCAGCCAGATTAGCGCGAAAGGCCGCTTTTCTTTTCTTAACGATCACCTTTTGGTGTATCATAGTATCATCTATTACATACATAGGTTTATTATTTTGTGTATCCCAAATCTTTCTTAATTCTTCAAACTCCATGGTCATTAGATTTATTAGTTTGCCCATAGTATCGGTGCCATGCCATACTAGCCAGCTTTTTTTTCATATTGCTCGGATCGAGTGATCAAATGCTTTTTAATGCGATTTATTTTTACCCCAATGTTACTCGTTGTAATTCCGAGCATTTCGGCCATTTCTTTGTAGCTGTAACCATCCAGCATCAACAACGTGATAGATCGATCCACTTCATCCAGCTTTTTTATCTCGCCATATAGCCAGTCCAAACGATCATCCGGTGCTGTCATCGACTCATATAAAATATGACCTAGTTCGTTCTGATCTTTTTCCTTGTTGAACTTCTTCTCTTTTCGCAACCACTTGAAAGTGGTATTAAGCGCTATCCTGTATAGCCAGGTAGATACCGCAGACTGTTTTTTAAAGTTGGGAACCGAAGCCCAGACTTGTATACAGATATCCTGAAATAGATCATCTTGATCATCGGCATTAAAAGCATAAGCCCTTACTACTTTAAAAAGGAGAGCTTTATAGCTTGACAACCAGTCTTCAAATGTCTTTTTCTGTTCTGCTGAGGTCATTACTATTTATGTTCACCCAGTAGTACCATCGGAATTTGAGTTTCTTACAGAAGTGAGAAAAATTTTAGAAAAATGTAATTTAGAAATAATTAGATAATTTGATTATGCTCAGATACCTGTTGCTTTTAATATCGGCTTTTTCTATATCCGCCTCTACTTCCGTTCCGCCCATTGACCAATGGGTTGCAGATGACCTTGACTTCCTGGTCGAGTTCTATAAGGAACGGCATCAAACCCCTGAAATATCCTTAAGAGAGGAAAAAACAGCCAAAGTACTGGCTTCAGAGCTGAGTAAATTAGGCTTTGAAGTTACTGAGAATTTTGGGGGTTACGGCATTGTAGGTATTCTAAAAAATGGCAAAGGTCCTACCATTTTGTACAGGACGGATATGGATGCACTGCCCATGCCTGAAAAGACAGGACTGGAATATGCCAGTAAAGAAACGGTTATGTTAAATGGTAACGAAGTAGGAGCTATGCATTCCTGTGGGCACGATATACATATGACCATTTGGCTAGGTACTGCGAGAGCATTGGCCGCTAATAAAGAGCAATGGAATGGCACTTTAATGTTAATTGGTCAACCTGCGGAAGAAATAGGAGCAGGTGCCAGTATGATGCTCGAAGCAGGTCTTTATGAGAAATTCGGTGTTCCGGATTATGGATTAGGTCTTCACAGTAGTCCAACGATCAGGGCAGGACAAATAGGAATTGCTGACGGCTACACTATGGCCAATACAGAAATGATCGATATTGATGTTTTCGGTGTTGGAGCCCATGGGGCATCGCCTCATATGTCTGTTGATCCCATTGTAATTAGCAGTATGATCATCATGGAGCTTCAGACCATCGTAAGCCGTAATCTGAAACCCATTGACGATGCTGTAGTAACCGTGGGTGCGATACAAGGAGGTACAGTAGGCAATATCATACCTGACCAAGTGAAGCTTAGGCTTACGGTACGCACTTTTAAAGAAGAAGTTCGTCAGCTTATTCATAAAAGGATTAAAGAGATTTGCAATGGAACAGCCATGGCTGCCGGCTTACCTAAGGAGAAATGGCCTAAGGTGAATATTCCAGAAAAGTTTACTCCTGCTAACTACAATCACCCTGAGCTGACTAAAAAGATTATAGTATCTGCAGGTCGGATTATTGGTGAACAAAATGTATTATACACTGATCCTCAATTAGTAGGTGAGGACTTCGCCCTGTACGGAAATACAAAAGATAAGGTGCCCACTGTACTATTTTGGTTAGGTACAGTTTCTCAGGAAAAGATTGATAACAATGATTTACCTGGACTACATTCTCCATTTTACTATCCTGAACCTCGAGAATCCATAAAAACAGGAGTAAAAGTGACCACCGCCTTACTTATTGACCTATTTCAAGGCTAGTTCTGCTTCAGGAGTATCAAGCGTTAACCTTAGAAACCTTTTTTTTGAATGTTGAGAAACCTCAATCACATTATTCTGAGCAGGAAATTCCTCCATAAAATAATCAGCTTTTATAACCAGAGTATTAAATTCAGGAACTTCTTTTAGTTTGAAATGAAGGAAACAAGCGTCATTTTCTTCTGACAGAGATAAAAAGCTTAAAGCTACTGCTCCTTTGTTTATCAAGAATCTTGAATAGAAATATTCACTGATTAAGTCTTCTTTTGTTCCGAAAGCTCCCCAAGACTCTGAGAGCTCGAAGGACTTTAAAACATCATCAAGGTCGTCTGAGAATACCTTTATAGTAAGCTCACGTTTATCTAAGTCAAGGACAGCATGAGAGAGATACAAAGAATGATCAGCGAATAGCAGAGTAAGAGAAACAAAAACTAACGCTTTCATGCCGAAGTACTGGCTAAGACAAAAATATAACCCTGAAAACATGACTCTGCCGCTATTTTAAAATATTTAATCACTTATCACTACCAAACTATGGAAATCTGTTGATACTAAAAGCGTTTTTAACTATTTGAAGTGATCGGTGTTTTTATTTCGTGCTTCATTATCAAAGTTATCGACATGAGGTTAAGAAATCCTGGGTAGTATTTATTCACGGTGCCGGTGGTGGAAGCTCCGCTTGGCAAAGCCAGTGGGAGGTCTTTAAAAAAGAATTTAATGTTTTGGCCATGGATCTCAGAGATCATGGTAAATCAAAAAATATTCAACCTTCAAAAAGGCGCTATACCTTTAAGCTGATTGCTGATGATATTTTAAGGATTTTAGAGCACGAGAAAATTCAGAAAGCGCATTTTGTAACACTCTCTTTTGGCAGCGTTTTAATTCAGGATCTAAGTATGCGGAAACCAGAGTTAGTAAAAAGCGTAATACTGGCGGGTGGAGTGTTTAAAGCAAATATTCTAGTTAGAGGGTTTATTCATTTAGCCCGTTTTTTCAACCTTTTCCTTAGCTACCCTCAAATGTATCGGGTTTTCTCGAAACTGCTTATGCCAAAAGAGCGGCACAGGTTGTCCAGACGTGTCTACCAAATACACGCTACAAAAATCAGTAATGAGGAGTATCTGAGATGGCTTGGCCTTTACTCCACTTTCTTTCTTACTCTGAAGCGTTTTTATTATCAGAAGATCAACTTTCCAGCCTTAGTTATTATGGGTTCAGATGACTATGTTTTTCTAAAGGCTGCAAAAGCGTTTGCGGGCTATCACCATGAAGTTGAAATAAAAGTATTACAAGGAGCCGGTCATATTTGTAATATTGATAACCCCAAAGACTTTAACCGGCTGAGTTTGAATTTTCTGAAAAAGATAACATCAGTCAATTTAAAACATGATACTGTTGCAGCATGAATGAACTTATTCTTACCCGTTATATTCACTTTATAGGGATTATTATTGTTTTTGGAATGGTGTTAGCAGAACTGGTTCTGATTCAGGATAAATTGAAACGCTCTGTAATTAAGAGAATATTTATACTTGATGGTATCTATGGTATATTTTCTCTAATAGTAGTAGGAGCTGGGCTTTATCTTTGGCTGGGAATAGGAAAACCGGCTGAGTTTTATACCGCTAATCCACTTATGCATGCAAAAGTCGGACTATTTATCATAGTAGGTATTCTGTCGATCTGGCCTACGGTCTTTTATTTCAAGAACCGAAAAGGAGAAGATGATCAAATGATAACTGTACCAGCCTATATAAAACGTATTATTCAAGTTGAATTAGGTTTGCTTGTCCTAATCCCTCTGCTGGCTACGTTTATGGCTCAAGGCGTAGGATTGTAACTAATTTCTCTTCTTGAGTGACCGATTCATCCATCGTCCGAACCTTCCCCAGAAAAGACCCTGACTCCAATTCCAAAACCCATAGATCCCTGAAGTTACGTAGGTATCTAACTGTAAGGTCACTTTTGTACCGTCCGTTGAGCTTTCCGTCCAAAATTGTAGTCTTTGTGGCCTGATCCAGCGCATAGAAAGAAAATAGCTTCCGTATAAGTATTTTAAGTCTCTATATCCAGCCTTAATTTCACCTAACACACCCGAAAATGACATAAATGGTCCATGGTGCGTATTAAAAACACCTTCTTCGAAATCTGTTTGATGATGTTGTTCTTTTACAAACTCTACCCGATAGGGCCAAACTTGATTTTCTGTAAACGTTTTAGGATCATTTAGCCAATCCCATACGGCTTCTTCAGATTTAGTAGTATAAAACTCCTTTCGAAATGAATGATTTTTGAAATGACCAGGTTTAGGCTGATGAGTTGTTAATTCAAGCATGATCTTAGAACAGAGAGTTGCTACTTTTGTTAAAATAGTCGTTAGATCACTTCGAGTGGTCTGACGACTAAAGGCAATAGAAAAGAGAACCTATGAAAAATAAGAAGCCGGGAAATGTAATGGTCATGTCTGACGAAGAACTAGAGCAGTTGCGTGATAAGATTACAACAACACCTTCCACTTTACCTTATGCGCATCATGCAGGAAGTGCTCTAATAAAGCCTGAAGATAAGGGAAAAATCAAAGGAAGGGCGATAGCAGCTATGCATGAACAATCGCAGACACAGCTTGAAAAAATCTATGAACAGCTGAAGGTGCTCGTTAAACAAGCGGAAGATGTGAAGTCTCGAGTTGACATTTCTGAACGCATCTATGAGGCAGAAATGAAATTTGAACCCATTATAGGACACGACTATCATTTATACGAAAAAGAGGACGGTAGTCAAGTTCTCTCTGTTATTTCACCTAAAGAATGGGGTAAAACTTTACCTCACAAGCATGTGGCCTCTGTGAAATTACTTTCAGATCACACTTGGAAGGTAGAAGAGCAAAACGCAGAGTCTTTTTAAGAAATAAAATTTAGAATAGCGTCTTTTTATATATCAGTCAATAATGTCTGCGACATTGTAAAATATAAAACCCCTTTTCTTCTTTTCTATATACTAACCGATGTTCCTGATCAATTCTTCTTGACCACCATCCTGAAAGATCACCTTTTAACGGCTCGGGCTTTCCTATACCATCAAAAGGGGTTCTTTGACATTGTTTGATGAGTTCATTTACCCTTTTTTAGAATCATTTTATCGGTTTTTTGCCAATGGAGATAGTCTTCCCATGGACTCATGAAGATGACTTCCATTAATCCAGTAACTCACGTTTTTCGCATTTACCTTCTCGATATTCCTTGATTCCTTAATCCCTTTGAATAGTCGTTCTGCGTTTTTTGAGCTGCTCAGAAGGTAGAGCGTTTCTTGCATGCTTTCGTAGTCAGACTTAGAAATAACCACTACATCTTCACCTTTAGCGCGAGATACAAACAATGGGGCTCGAGTACTTAGAACCATATCTAAAAATGACTTTAGGTTCTGTCGAAAGTTTGAATATATCGTTATTTCCATTGATTAAAATTAAGTACAGTTTATAAATTGTACATTAAGTTGTACAACTTATTTGTGCTATTCATATCGCAACGAATCCACGGGGCTATTTTTCGCAGCTTCAATTACCTTAAAACTTATAGTGCAATAGGTTGTCGAGAATATGATTAAGCAAGTGATAACCACAGTCTGCCAGCTAAGATGTGAATGAACTGAAAACATGAGATCGAGGAACAATTCTGACATATAGTTCCCAGCCAAAATACCTCCTATCAGTGCGATAGACAGTGTTACAAACACACCTCGCCCAAAGAGGCCGAGGATCTGTAAAATATTTGCTCCCATTACTTTACGTACACCTACCTCTTTCCTTCGGTTCATAATGCTTATGGAAACCATAGTAAACAGTGCGTTTACCGCTAAAAATATGGCTACAATAGCTTGGAAGAAACTTAGATAGGACATATTATTAGATAGCAACTCAGATAAATAGACCTGCTTATTGTCAAATTCAGCCTCGTAAGGAGCATCTGGAAAATGTTTTGGCCACTCTTCCTTCAAAAAGGTATTTACTTTAGATTTATTATCACCGTCACCCGCGTCTACTAACAAATAGTTATAAGCATTATGTGTTAGTTTGAATGCGGCAGGCTTGGATTGCTCACCACGCCAAAGTCCGAAAGGATAGAAATCGTTGACAATGCCAATGATCGTATATCTCATAGAGTCTATCACTATTTCATCGTGAATTTGTAGCACGAATGTGTTTGCAAACTCTTCATTTACTATGAGGGAAGACAGAGCATCAGCCTTGTAGAAATTGCTAAAAAAACGCCCCTCTATGAGCGCCATATCCATAATTTCAAAATAGTTATCACCCACTTCAAACCATCGGATTGCCGTTTCATTTCCATCATGACTTACTTCAGCAAATGACATTTCATGGCCTATATGGTGACTTGCTAACGCTACACCCTGAATGCTATTGTTTTGCTTGAGGTCATTAGCAAAGCTTTCAATTCCGCTTGAGTTGGATAACGGTACAGTAATAATCCCATGTTTATTAAACCCCAAAGGATATTCATTTTGGAGTTGGCTATTTTGTACATATAAAACACCTTGAACCAAGGCAATAGTTGAGAATACCAATTGCACTATAAGTAAACTTCTGGTAAATAGATTAGATCCTCTTAGCTTAATTCTCTGCTTAAAGATTTGCTGAGTGGAAAACCTACTCACATATAATGCAGGATATAGTCCACCTAAAACCGCAACTATTATCATGAGTGTTATCAGAAAAAGCCAAAGTAAAATATTACCTAGATAAGTAATCTTCAGATCTATCCATGGCCCCAACTTATTATACGCTGGTACTAGGAATTCTGCCAAAATAATTCCTAAAATAAGACTGACGAATACGACCATAAGTGATTCTAAGAA
>JBCCSU010000183.1:0-9642 GCA_039199635.1 Bacteroidota bacterium
CTTTTCAAATAGTACTCTTTGATAGAAATAATTACCATACTTTCCAGCCACTTTTGTATCAAGTAGCTACAGCCGGCTTGGAACCTGATTCTATTGCTGACCCCCTGCGAAAACAGCTGGAGCCGGCTAAAAATTTCTTCTTTAGAATGGGGGAGGTGTTGGAGGTTAATCCTGCGGCAAATACAATTAGTACGGAAATAGGAGAGTTAAACTATGACTATCTGGTGATAGCTACAGGATCCAGAACTAATTTCTTCGGTAACACTTCGTTAATGCAACATGCTTTTCCTTTAAAGCAGATACCCCAAGCTTTGGATTTGCGAAGTCATATTCTCCAAAATTTCGAAGCGGCTACCATCACTGAAGATCTGATGGAGAAAAAATCGAGAATGAATATTGTAGTGGTAGGGGGTGGACCTACAGGTGTAGAAGTAGCAGGAGCCCTGGGAGAGCTGAAAAGATCCATTTTACCTAAAGATTATCCGGAGCTCGATTTCAGTAAAATGTCAATAATTCTGCTGGAAGCGTCCTCTAGATTATTAGGAGGCATGTCAGATAAATCCTCTGAACGTGCACTCAGATATTTGAAAAAGTTTCACGTAGATGTGTATTTGAACACACTGGTAGAAACGTATGACGGTAAGTCCGCCAAGCTAAGTAACGGTGAGCAAATAAATACGCATACCCTCATTTGGGGTGCAGGAGTTAAAGGTAATTATCCTGATGGTTTACCCGATCAGGCGATTGAAAAGAGTAGAATACTGGTGGACGAATTTAGCCGTGTGATAGAAACTGATAATATTTTCGCCATTGGAGACATTGCCTCCATGAAAACGGAAGACTATCCACAAGGGCATCCTATGTTGGCTCCTGTTGCTATTCAACAGGGGGATCATTTAGCTATAAATCTTAAAAATATTACACAACACAAGCCTTTCAAGCCCTTTAAGTATTTCGACAAAGGTTCTATGGCTACGGTAGGGCGAAACAAAGCGGTGGTTGACTTTCCCCGCAGTGGTACCCTTGGAGGTTTTCCTGCCTGGATGGTATGGATGTTTATCCATTTGATTTCGATCATAGGGTTCAGAAATAAATTGATCGTGTTCTTAAACTGGGTATGGAATTACTTTACTTATGATAAAGGAACCCGGCTGATCATCCGAAAGTTTGTCCCCTCTAAATTGAGGAAAAAAGAAGCAGAAGTTTTTTGAAAAAGTCATTTACGCCATATCTGGTGGGTATCTTGCTAATAGTGTTAGCCGGCTACGAGATTTTCAGAGACGATTTTCTGGAGTTTCTAACGTATGGCGTTGCAGGCCTTGCTTTTATCATGATGGGGCTAATGAAAAATGAAGTTTTTAAAAGGCACCATCAATGGATGAACGTTATTTCCTGGGTACTCACTATAGTAGCCGGAATTTTACTTCTGACGCTCTTCAGAAATGATCCTTAACCCTTTACGTTCTCACGTATCCTTTGGTATAATGTATTCAATGTGCTAGCTCTAAATTCCCTACTTTTAAAGGAATTTCAAGAGAAAAGTGAATAAGACCAGACTGTATTGGACTTTGCAATTAGGCGGATGGTGTACGTACTCCATCATACAGGTGGTAATTTCAGGAACTGAAAGCCCAATGTCAATCGTATTTTGGCTTTTAGAGGCATCTCTCTTTTTATTGCTCACACATCTTTTCAGGAATTTTATCATTAAGCGTCAATGGTTGGACCTCAACTTACGTATGCTCATACCAAGAACGCTACTCGCGGTTTTTGTTTTAACCTTCTTAATTTATGTTCTTCGGGCTCTTATCTCAGTGCCTTTAGGCATCTATGACTCTGAGGTACTCTGGACACCTGCCACCATAGCCGGTCTTGGATTCGTTTATTACCTCACTATATTCATTTGGTCCGTTCTCTACTTTATTTATAATTACTTTGAGCGTTATAACCTTTCCTTAAAACATGAGGCAGCGGTTAATGAAATAGAGCTTAATAATCTAAAGGCCCAGTTAAATCCGCATTTTATTTTTAATGCGCTTAACAGCATCCGTGCTTTAGTCGATGAAAACCCGAAAAAGTCAAAAAATGCCATTACCCAACTCTCCAGTATACTCCGCAATTCGCTCGCTTCTAACAAAAAAAAGCTCACGAGTTTTGAAGATGAGCTCAAAATGGTGAAAGACTATCTGGGACTAGAGAGTATAAGATTTGAAGAAAGACTAAATGCTAATTTTGACATTCACCCAGACTCTTACCAGTTTCTGGTGCCCCCGTTAATGCTCCAAACTATTACTGAAAACGGTATTAAGCATGGAATTTCAAAGCTCAAGAGAGGAGGTCTCATTGATATGAAGACCTATGTTTTTGAAGATAAGCTTAAAATACAGATCCGAAATACAGGGCAAGTAAAAATGAATGGGAAACCGACTCGCGAAAAAGGTGGACTAGGATTAAGAAATACGGCACAAAGACTATCTTTATTGTACGGTCAGGAGGCATCTTTCAAAATATTTAATGAATCGGATAATACGGTTTTAACAGAGTTGATCATACCTAATAACACTTATAAACATGAGAGCACTTATAATAGATGATGAACGTTTAGCGCGTAAAGAGCTGACCTCGCTTTTAGAAGAGTACAGTGAAATAGAAATAGTAGGTGAGGCGGCCAATGCTGATGAAGCCGTTGAACTGATCAATTCATTACACCCAGATCTTTTGTTTTTGGATATCCAAATGCCTGGTAAAACAGGTTTTGAGTTGTTAGAAGACCTGGAAAGTGCTCCTCAAGTCATTTTTACAACAGCCTACGATGAGTTCGCTTTGAAGGCCTTTGAGGTAAACGCACTGGATTATCTTTTGAAACCTATCCAGCCGGAACGACTAAAAGAGAGCATCGCTAAGTTACCGGAGCCCAAAGCCGGTAAAGAAGAAAAAAAGACCTCACGGCTAACTCTTGAAGATCAGGTTTTTGTCAAAGATGGCGATAAATGTTGGTTTGTAAGCCTTTCAAACATTAGACTCTTTGAGTCAGACGGCAACTATATCAAAGTATATTTTGATGGTAACCGCCCTATGATCCATAAATCATTAAATGCGCTGGATGAAAAGCTTGACCCAAGAAATTTTTTCAGAGCAAGCCGAAAGCATATTGTGAATTTAAGCTGGGTGGAGGGGATTGAACCCTGGTTTAATGGCGGACTGATGGTTAGATTAAAAGGGGGCGATAAAGTAGAGGTAAGTCGCAGACAAGCGGCAAAATTTAAAGAAATGATGAGTCTGTAGCCTATTAATTACCGGATTGTTTTTTCAAAATTTCAATTAGATCTTCCTCTACACTCCAGTCTCTGGCTAATTTAAGCATGGCAGTAGCCTCTAGTTCGGTCACGTATCCTTTCAGGTTATTTGCATTCCACACCATTTCTATATGCATCACCCGTTTATCTTTTGGATAATCACCGATGACGTTATTTAAATATTCCCTGGCCCTCTCAAATGAATTAAAGAAGTCCTGCGCTATAAAAGCATTAGCCCATTCCAACTCCTCATGGCCGTCTAGTTCATCCGCTGTAGCTTGTAGGTCAGCACGCTCATCATCATCCAAACCATGATAATGGAATATTACTGACTTTAAGAGCAGATACGCTTTTTTCTCTTCACTTGTCATACAGGTCAAAATTGCGATCAAAAAAAACTAAATTCTAAATGAAACAAAAGCATTAATCCGTTTAATGCGCTCATCTAACTAAATATTGTGCTAAGCTTAGTTTGTGACGTACTAAGTGTTGGTGTGTGATACTAAATCCGATATCTACAGTGATGGTAACCTGTGCTTACACAAATAAATCAGCACATATTTTATCCGCCAGTAACTTTCCGGAATCTGTTAATATAATTCTGTTGTTTATCATTTGGATATGCCCTAAAACCTTTAGTTGGTTCAGGTAATTTGAATTTTGACATGCTACATCTACGTTATAAGTATCCTTTAAAAAAGTGAGGTCTGCACCCCATTGGGTTCTGAGTGTAGTAAGTAAAAACTCATTCACCTTATCTTGTAGGGTCAATTTTTCGATGGTATACAAGGGAGTATTAGCATTGATTTCCTTGATGTAGAGCGCATTTTTTTCGATGTTATGCTGCCTACTGTTACCGTTATAAGAGTGCGCACTAGGCCCCACACCCAAATAATGTTTTTGCTGCCAATAGCTTGTATTGTGACGGGAATAAACCCCCGGTAAGCTAAAATTTGAGATCTCGTAGTGCTCAAAGCCTTTTTCCCTTAAATAGTTTGTCATAAACTCAAATTGAGAAGCGGCTTGCTCATCATCCGGGGGTAACATTTTATCATTTTTTACCCGATTGCCAAATACCGTATAAGGTTCTATGGTTAGACTATAAGCTGAGATATGTGTGGGCCTATGATGTGTTGCCTGTTCCAGATCTTTGTTCCATTGCGTGTGACTTCGGCCGGGTATTCCATAAATTAGATCAATAGAAATATTACTTATACCGATTTCTTGAGCAGTTTTAAGGCATTGAATAGCTTCCGCTGATGAATGAGCCCTATTCAAATGCAGCAAAACCTCGTTATCAAAAGATTGAATTCCGATGCTCAGCCTGTTGATGCCACTATCATGCAGCTCTTTCAGTTTTTTTTCGGAAAGATCATCTGGATTTGCCTCGAGCGTAATTTCAGCGGCTTGTGAGACGTTGAATTTCTCTTGAATGGTATTTAATAGGCCAGTTATTTCAGAATAGCTTAATAAGGAAGGGGTTCCGCCACCAAAATATATAGTTTCTATCGGCTGACCTTCTAAGTAATCTTGGCGAAGTACTAATTCTTTTTGAATGGCCTTAACCATTTCAGGCTTTAATGCCTGATTCGTACTAAAGTGAAAATCACAATAGTAACAAGCTTGTTTGCAAAAAGGAATATGAATGTAAATACCGGCCAAGCGTTAACTTTATATTCGGATGTCAAAATTACCATACCTCAGCGCCATTTTTGCTATTATTAGTCAGTTAACTGCTTCTCAGAGTATGTTAGCTGGTAATTGTCAGGTGGTTTGGGAGGGAGATAGTTTATCAATTCATACGTTTAGAGAATTAATGACGGGAACTAACTTTTGTGATTCTCTGTCTGCCTTGCAATCCATGATCGAAGTACAACGAGTGCTTCACGAAGAAGGTTATTTACTAGCTTCACTTGATTATCGCTATGACAGTCTAGAAGTGACTATCGGCAGCCATTTAGGAGAGAAATACAGTTGGGCCAAGCTCGATCTAGGCAATTTGCCGGATATTATATTATCCAAAACATCGAAAAGGGAAAGCGACTTAGTCGGTCAAAAGATTAGTCCTAAAAACCTGTCTAAATTGATGGACCGCTTTATCGTCAATAGCGAGAACAGTGGATTTCCATTTGCCTCAATACATCTTGATTCGATAGAAGTTTCACAATCTACGATTTACGCCAGATTAAATTACGACCCGGGCCCTGCCATCACGTTTGACAGTATACGGCTGCCAATAGATATAAAAACCAAGCGGGAATGGCTTGAGTCCTACTTAGGTATTAAACCAGGAGCCCTGTATTCGCAACAGATAGTGGATGACATTAGTAAAAACTTATATCAGCTCCCTTTTATCAATTTGTTGGAGCCCCCTGCTATTACCTTCCAAAATAAGGAGGCTACAGTAATCTTGAATCTCGATGAAAAAAGAGTAAGTACAGCCGATGGCATTATCGGCTTTTTACCTAATGAAGAAGAACCCGGGCGGCTTTTGATCACCGGTCAGTTTGATTTATCGTTAAGGAATTTATTTAAGAGCGGTAAAAGCTTAGATCTGAAATGGCAAAGCCTTAAAGCCAGGTCACAACTTCTTGATGTTAAATATCATCATCCCAATATATTTCGATCCGCTCTGGATATAGAGACAAACTTCAACTTATTAAAAGAAGATACATTGTTTTTAACCCGAAGTGCCTTCTTAGGATTGTCTCATCGTAATAAAAGAAGCAGGTTTAGAGTTTTCACGCGTTTTTTTTCATCTGGCTTATTAGGTAATAACGATTTCGAAAACATAACTATTTTACCAGAAACTGTAGACCTGAATACCGTTTCTTATGGCTTGGGCTATGACTTTTCTAGTGTAGACCTGGCTTTTGCTCCCAAAAGAGGTTTCTATCTTAATTCCACCCTGGCAGCAGGCACAAAGGAAATAGAAAGAAATGCGGACATACCACCTGAACTTTACGATCAGGTTGACTTATCCTCTGTACAATACTCCGGTGAACTTAGTGTGGGAGCTTATTTTCGTTTAACATCAAATTTCGTTTTACATAGCCACCTGGATATGGGTGGTGTTTTCAATAACCAATTATTTTTTAATGATCTCTACCGCATTGGCGGATTGAACTCACTTCGAGGATTTAACGAAAATTTCTTTTTTGCTGAGCAATACCTGAACGCTACGGCTGAGGTTCAATTCTACTTTCAGGAGTATTCCTATCTTTTTACTTTTTTCGATCAGGCCTATTTACAGTATGATCTTGAAACATCTTCCTTCCGGGATTATCCTTTCGGCCTAGGGCTGGGATTAAGCTTATTTACCGGATCCGGTAATGTTAATCTGGTTTATGCTCTGGGTAAATCTGCCGAACAGGAATTAGGTCTTAATCTATCTAAATTTCATTTCGGTTATGTAGCCAGATTCTGATAACTTGCAATGTTTTGATGCTACGAACCTTCCTTATTTTTATTAGTCTGATCTACGCTCAGAAAACCTTGGCTCAGGATACGCTGGTGATCAAAGATTTGAGTAATGAGTGGTTATATTATAACATAGGGGATAAAAGTCTCAGACCTCTGGTGAAGCTGCAAGAATTTGAGGGAAACACCTTGCACTTTAGCATCGGCAGGAGTGGCAGTCTGTCAGATTATTTGCAACTTGTATCAGAAGATGAACTTGCCGTATTCAATGATCAGCTTCTAATTGATATAGTTAGCGATACTTTGATGATACCGCTCTCTACACTTTCCTCTGATGAGATAGGGAATCTTCCGGTTACGCTATACGCTAAGAATATCGACCCGGAAACCATAGAAGCAAAGGTAGTTCGATTAGCAAATATTGGAGACACCCCATTGAGCGACCTGGCCATTTCTTATATGAGAGAACGGTCTGCCTTTGCAGAATTCTTTGCCTTTTCCATTTTTATCATTCTTGCCATAGGTGCTGCTTTATATCACTATTTCCCTCGGGTTTTTATAGACTATCTGAAAGTATCTAGGGCTTTTTCAATGCGGGATACTGAAGAGAACCTGGTGAAAAGCCGACCTCTGTCGTTGGTGAATATTTATTTTTATATTTTTTTAAGTTTATTGTCAGGGTTAGTAATTATTTCAGCTTACCACCTGTCTAAATTACAGTTGCCCGGTTTTGGTAGGATATATATTTATAATATCTGGTTTGGCGTATGGGTTTGGATACAGATAAGCGTTGTTATTTTCGGATGGTTGATCGCAAGGTTAATGCTTATTTACAATATAGCCCAATTATTTCAATTGAGCAGTTTTAGTTCAAATCACTTTTTTAACCATTTACGGATACTGTTGATTGTAGTGCTGCTGGCTTCGGGTACAATGATCTTTATCTTTTTTACACTATCCGTTCAAAATCCTGATTCCTACAGCTACTTCCTTCTGATCTTAATTGCTTGTCTGAGTCTAACCGTTTTAATGATTTATCTAAAATTAATGGGAGCATCGGGCTTAAAAAGTCTACATTTATTTTCCTACCTTTGCACCACTGAATTGGTGCCTTATGGCATTTTATTGAGTGTAGTAATTAGTCAGGCTATCTGAGCGAAAGAATAGAACTAGTTGAATCAAGCAATGGCAGATCAAGTGATTGAGAGGATGCGGGAAGTAAAAAGCATCCTGGTTTCGCAACCAAAACCATCAGATGAAAACTCTCCTTATTTTAAACTTGCTGAAAAGTATAATCTTAAAGTAGATTTCAGACCCTTTATTCAAGTTGATCCCGTATCAATAAAAGAATTCAGGAAACAGAAAATTGATATCCTTAACCACACGGCTATCATTTTTACCAGTAGAAACGCGGTAGACCACTTTTTTAATATCTGTGAGCAACTTAAGATAGAGATGCCTGCTGATATGAAATACTTTTGCATATCGGAGCAAACCTCGAATTACCTTCAGAAGTACATAGTGATTCGAAAAAGAAAGATTTTTACCGGGCACAGAACAGCGAGTGACTTGTTAGAGATTTTGAAAAAGCATAAAAACGAAAAATACCTCTTTCCCTGTTCAGATATCAGAAAAGATGACATCCCAAATTTTCTTGAATCTAACGGTTTTACTTACTCCGAAGCTATCATTTATAGAACGGTAGCCAGTGATCTGTCGGATCTGGAAAATGTATACTATGATATACTTGCTTTTTTTAGCCCTTCGGGTATCAACTCCCTCCTAGTGAATTTCCCTGAGTTCAAACAAAATAATACCAGAATAGCTGCTTTTGGGCCTACTACCGCTAAAGCGGTTCGCGAGGCGAGTATGATTTTAGACATTGAAGCCCCTCTGCCTAATGCTCCATCTATGACCGGAGCTTTGGAACTTTACATTAAAAAAGCGAACAATCTCTAGTAAAATGCACTAAACCGTACGTTTAACCATCTGTTTTTAGTAGTCTGGTTTTGAATCTATTGTCAAAAAAATACTATCTTTAAGACTGCTTTCGATAGATCTTTATGCGTAAGTTATTTTTTCAAGTATTCATTGGAGCCTTATTTTTTTGCTTTGAAGCTCAGGCTCAACAAGATGCACCCTTCACATTCCATATGAAGAATATGCTGTATTATCATCCGGCATTCTCTGGTACGGAAGGGATCACTCAAATAACGGCAATACACAGGAGCCAGTGGTTAGGATATTCCGGAACTTTTGACGATGGTGGTGCACCCACTACTCAAATGATTAGCGTTACCACACCTATTTATAAGTTTAGAAGTGGTTTTGGTGCTTTTGTGATTAACGATACCCAGGGTCCTCAGAGTAATTTGCAGGTACAAGCTTCGTATGCCTATCACTTGGGCATTAAAAATTCGAAGTTAAGTTTTGGGCTTAGGGCTGGGGTTTTCTCTCAAACCTTTGACTTTGATCAATGGCGTGCTATCGATCCTGATGATGAAGCGTTGGGTGATAGAGCAGGTAAAGACTCCCAGGTACGTCCGGATTTAGCATTAGGGTTGTTTTTCCGATCGGAGAAGTATTATGTAGGAGCTAGTTTCAGCCATATCTTAAAATCAGAATTTGATTTTGGGCTCAATAATGTAAGAAATGCTTTAGAAAACCACGCCTATTTAACCGTTGGCTACATACATACTGTAAATTTTGATTTAAGATTAGAACCGTCTATTCTCATCCAGAGTGATTTCAATGAGTATCAATTCGCCGTGGGAGGACTGGCTTATTATAAAGATACTATGTGGGGTGGACTTACCTTTAGACAGTCCGATGATATAAACGTGCTATTAGGATACAATTTTTTGAAAGATAAGTCGTTGAGCTTTGGCTACTCATTTGGTTACATTGTAAAAGATCAAGATGCCAA
>JBCCSU010000184.1:0-9637 GCA_039199635.1 Bacteroidota bacterium
ACCTCCTGATTAATTACTTTGTATCCACCTTTAAGAATATCTAACTCTTTTCCGGACTCCAGTTCACGAAGTTTTACAGTAAATCGGCCATTGTTATTGATAGTGTAAGCTAGTTTAGATCCATCAGGACTAAGGCTTAGATTACGGTAATTATATTTTTTATTGTCCTTTACGATGAGGCTTTCCTCCTTCAGTGCCTCATAGTTTTGGTTAACTTGCTCATCAATCCCTGTGTAATAGCGCTGCCATTCATACACAAAATCTTCAAAGGTGACACCAATAATAATGGTAATGCTCTCTTCTTCATTCCGAATAATTCTTGTGTAGTTTAATATGTTACCGATATTACTTTCACCATATTTTTGGGCGATGAAATTCCACACAGACTGACCGGCTAGCGCAGCCTCACGGCCGGTCAAACGGCTGAGCTTTTTCGGCCTTTTTTGGTTCATGTAATCCCGGATGTAATCATCCATTTCCTCATCCCATCCATTAGCCACATACAGCGAAGCCCCGCCGATGAACCATTCGGGCAAATTGAGCAAAATAGAACTTTGGAACATATCTTTCAGGTTACCACCAAAAAGCATTTCATTCACCATGAGTGAAGAAACTTTATAGATAAGCTCTTTCTTTAGTGCATCAATACTACCCGGATTCGCCACCTCTATGTAAGGCTTAACAAATTGGGTTTCTCCGCTTGGTGTAAAAGTGCCAGCATCAATACCCACATTGCTTTGCTGCAGATCTGCTACAGAGTTATACAAAAAGACCTTAGTTTTTGAATAAGGCGGATAGTCAATAACATCAGTTACCCGATCAAATTCATCTTCTAGGTATTCAATTACCTCTTTCGCTATCTTATTACTGCCCTCGTAGAAATACACATCAAAATTATCAGAGCTTAAGAAACGCCATTTGAATTCCTTGTATTGAATGCGATTTCTCCCAAACTTTTCAAGCGTCATTTGCTGGGAAAAACCCGCAAGACATGAAAATAGAATTAAGAAAGTAGCAAGTCGGATAACCTTGGTCATTTAATTTTATTGAGAATTTTAAGATAACGAAAAATAGCGACTAATATTTACCTCGTTATCAAGTTCTGTTTCTCCTTCCAGGAAAGCAGCAAAATGCGAACCAAAATAAGGCGATAATGAAACTCCCTTGGTTCCTAACCCATTAAACAGTCCAATAGTTTCGTGCCTTGGGTGTAATCCCAAATACGGCTTTCTGTCTTTTGTGGCCGGCCGGATACCTGCATTTTGATGAATAGTGTTAAATGATACCTTCAGCAGAGAACGGAGCTTGGTCTCTATTTGTAACCTTCCATGATCAGTAGGTTTCCATGAGAGGTCGTTATTATCATAATTAGATCCTACACGAAACATACCACCTCCTAGAGGCACACAAAATACTCCGCGATTGATAATTTTATCCGTAGCTAGTTCAGCTTTTACACTAAGTATTTCGCCTTTTACAGGTTTGAAAGGCAGCCAGTTGAAAAAAGGATTTTCAGAAAGGTAAGTACCATCGCAAAAGATAATTTTTGCAGCCGATAGATCTCTGTAACTAATCCCTTTATTATTGAACGCCAACTGATCAAAATCAAACTTCTCCTGTACAAGCACCTCTTTAGACTCAAAAAAATGTCGCATAGCGGTAAAAAACAGATCAGTATCCAAATAGCCTGATTGACTTAGCTCCACGCCTCCCAAAGGATCATTAAGACCCGGATTACAGCTAGATAAATGTACTTTGTGTACGTAATCAGAAAATTCAGGGGTACTACTTTTTCCCATCCATTCATTTTGTTCCTCCAGGGAAAGAAACGGGCGGTAGATCCGCGTCTGATGCAAAAATTTTTGATCAGTCAGCGTTTCCAGTCCTAAATAATAATCATGCAAGGCAGGAAATAATTGATCTGCTCGCCAGGTTTTGACCATTTTTCTGCCTGTTACAGGATTGTACAATCCTGCAGCCACTTTGGTGGAACTGTGATATTCGGGGTCATTAAAGAGTAATATTTTTTTACTTCTTTTTAAAAGGGCCATAGTCAGGGAGATTCCGGCCAGTCCTGAACCCACTATAATGTAGTCAACTTTTTGCTTCATTTTTTATTCTTCAAAAGCTGTACTTTTGCTGACTGCAAAGTTGGTTAAAGCGTAAGATTAAAATATGATCCAGATCAAGTCTTTTGTATTCAATCCTTTTATGGAAAATAGCTACGTTCTTTACGATGAAACTAAAGAAGCGGTAATCATAGATCCGGGTTGTTATGAAAAATATGAACAGCAAGAGCTCAGTCAATTTATTGAAGACCATCATCTTAAGGTAGTCAAGCTACTGAATACACACTGTCATATTGACCATGTTTTCGGGAACCAATATGTAAAAGCCACATATAATGTGCCGTTGGCTATTCATGAAGGAGACAGCGCTACGCTTTTAGCGGTTAAAGCTTATGCTCCCAGCTATGGTTTTCAGCATTATCAAGAAACCACGGCAGATCACTTTCTGGAGGAAGGCGATCAGGTGCAATTTGGAGACTCAACATTGGATATTATTTTTGTTCCTGGCCATGCTCCCGGCCATATTGCTTTTTACCATCAAGATCAAAAGTTTATCATAGGCGGGGACGTACTTTTTGATGGCAGTATCGGACGCACTGACCTGCCTGGCGGAGACTTCGATACTTTGATCAGAAGCATTCACGAAAAATTCTTTCCTTTAGGAGATGCAATGACCGTTTATCCTGGCCATGGAGGAACTACTACCATCGGGAAGGAGAAGGTTAGTAATCCTTTTTGTGCATTAACTACTTGAACTTGAGCGTAAAATCACACCTTCCTAATTTTCTTACTTGTTGTAATTTGGCTTGCGGTTCTGTAGGTATCGTTCAGGTTTTTAATAACAATATTTATATCGCTATTTATCTGATTTGGGCCGCTTTGGTTTTTGACTTTTTAGATGGTTTTGCCGCCAGAATCATAGGCGTTCATTCGCCCATGGGCAAAGAGCTTGATTCATTGGCGGATATGGTGACGTTTGGGGTTTTGCCGGGCGTAATTGCCTATTACCTTTTGTCCGCCAATCATGAATCGTGGTGGATACCTTATCTTGGCTTCTTAATTACGATATTCTCAGCACTGCGACTGGCTAAGTTTAATATAGATGAAAATCAAACGGATGTATTTATTGGTTTGCCTACACCGGCAAATACGCTATTTATCTCCTCCCTGGTTTTTGTACCTGCTGAATGGCTAAATTTTATCTTGTTGATCATATTAATATGCGTTTCTTCTTATTTGCTGGTGGCCCCACTTGAGATGTTAGCCCTGAAATTCAAACATTTCAGATGGAAAGACAATGAATTTCGGTATCTGATTATAGGATTATCCATTATTGGCATAC
This sequence comes from Bacteroidota bacterium, assembly GCA_039199635.1. Taxonomy (GTDB): domain Bacteria; phylum Bacteroidota; class Bacteroidia; order Cytophagales; family Cyclobacteriaceae; genus Fulvivirga. The sequence continues at coordinate 3,412 of JBCCSU010000184.1, forward strand.
TAGTTCTTCAGCAACTAGCGTTACCTATTATTATATTAGTGTATATATGTCTGTCTATTGTCAAAAAGGCATTTTTTTAGTTAAACACGGTGAGGGTATAAAAACTTTTAATGTACTTTGCGTGTTAAAAACTGTAAGCCGTGGGTGATATGAGGAGAAGATTATTACTGCTGATCGTTACGTTAATTATATCCTACTCGGGATATGCACAGAACTCCGTTTTACAGAATGGTCAATGGCATAAAATGCCTATTGCTAAAAATGGCATTTACAAGCTTACCTATGGTTTTTTAGAAAACGCCGGATTTCCAGTATCAGATTTAGATCCCAGGAAATTCAAAATTTACGGTAATTCAGGAGGTATGTTGGAGCAACCGAACAGCGAACCTCGCCCATACGGACTTTTAGAAAACGCTATTTCAGTGGTGGGAGAAAATGATGGTTCATTCGATCCACAAGACTTTATTCTATTTTATGCTGCGGGCCCTCATGACCATAGCTACGCTGATAATTCTCTGGCATATGAATACAATATCTACAGTAACTTCAATTACTACTTCATCACTTATGCCGATGAGAATGGTTTAAGAATTCAAGATATTGATAACCAAGGCACTAGCTTTCCAACCATAAGCACGTTCAATGATTTTGAGCATTATGAAGTAGAACAAACGAACCTATTGATCTCCGGTAGAGAATGGTATGGAGAACGGTTTGATATTAATGCTCAGCAAAGCTTCAATTTTACTTTTGAAGGAATTTCTCCGGACTCGGAAGTTAAAGTGACCGCAGATGTAATGACCCAATCATTTCAAGAATCGTCCTTTGATGTTTCGGTAAATGGAATAACAGTGGGTTCTCAAAGCTTACCGAGTGTGAGGGACTTTCTGAATCCGATTGTTAATAACCCTTACCGATATAGTGTTAAGGGTAGACCAGGCCATAAGGAGTATTCAATTAACGCTAACCAAATAGGATCGGCCAATGCGCTTGAGATAGGTTTAGCATATAATCAAGGAGGTACCCGAAGATCAATCGGATATTTAAACTACCTGGAAGTGCAGGTCGAACGAAAACTAGCACTTTACAATGATCAAACGATTTTTAGGGCGTTATCAAGTTTAGAGAATAGTAACTCAACGTATTTAATAGGCGATATAAACCCTTCCGTTGAAATATGGGATATCACTAATCGGGAAATTCCAAAGAATCAGATGTATTCTTCAGCTGGTAGCGAAGCACGCTTTGGCGCGGCGAGTCTTACCCTGAATGAGTACGTTGTATTTGACCCCAGCTTGGTACCAGAGCCTGCTTCAATCGCGGCTATTGAGAATCAAGACCTAAAGGGTTTGGCCGCTTCAGAGTTTTTGATTATCGCACACCCCGAATTTCTATCTGAGGCGCAGAGATTAGCAACGCACAGAGAAAGTAATGATGGGATGACAGTCAATGTAGTAACCATTGAGCAGGTTTACAATGAATTTTCTAGTGGTAAGCAGGATGTAAGCGCATTGCGTGACTTCGCTAAATACCACTATGATCGGTACGGTACTCTGCGGTATCTGCTGCTATTTGGTAAAGGTTCCTATGACTACAAGGATGTTTTAGTCAATAATAAAAATTTTGTACCTGTATATGAGTCTTATAATTCTCTTGACCCCTTGGATACCTATGCGTCAGATGATTATTTCGGTTTTTTAGAAGATAACGAAGGTAGTTGGGAAGAAGCGATTGGTGGTAACCATACCATGGATATTGGAGTGGGTAGATTTCCAGTTACAACCAAAGAGGAAGCCAGAGTAATGGTAGATAAGGTGATTCGATATGATTCTGATGCCAGATCATTAGGCCCCTGGAGGAATGAAATTGTTTTTGTGGCTGACGATGCGGACGGCAATCTACATCACCAGCAGTCTGATGATCTTACCTTGTTTTTAGAAGAAGAAACAACAGACTTTAACCCCAATAAACTTTTCTTAGACGAGTTTCCTCAGGTTACAAGGGGTGGCGGGCAAACCTCTCCTAAAGCTAGAAAAGCTTTGGAGGATGCGATTGAAGAAGGCGCATTGATCGTGAACTTTACAGGTCATGGTGGAGAAATCGGCTGGATGCAGGAAGATGTGTTAGACCTATTTTTAATTGAGGATCTGCAGAATAGGAATAACCTTCCCTTATTTGTAACGGCTACTTGTGAATTTACCAGACAGGACGATCCTAAACAGGCCAGCGGAGGAGAGCTTATGGTAACTACTGAACGTGGAGGAGGTATAGCCATAGTAAGTACCAGCAGACCCGTAAGAAGTAGCTCAAACTTTGCTTTGAATAAAGAGTTCTTCAAACACGTTTTTACTCGTGAGAACGGGAATTATCCACGTTTAGGAGATATTTTCCGGCTAACGAAAAACGGCAGTGTAGATTTAGCACGTGACAGTAATAAAGTAGGGAATAGGAACTTTGCTTTATTTGGAGACCCTTCGCTTCGGCTGGCCTATCCTGAAAATGAAATTGTGATTACCGAAATATTAGAAAATAATGTGCCTACTGATACATTGCGTGCTCTGGCTCAAACAACGATACGTGGTGAGATCAGATCTGCGAATAACTCATTGCTTTCCGGTTTTTCCGGGGATTTAGATATTACGGTTTTTGATAAAGACGTTCCGAAAACGACTATTGGGCAGGATAATCCACCATTTAGATTTTCAGAGCGGGAAAATAAATTATTTAGGGGTTCTGTGTCAGTACGTAATGGTCAATTCGAGGTTAATTTTATAGTACCTAAAAACATATCACAGAGTTTTGAAACCGGTAAAATAAGCATGTATGCCAGCGATCCGTCAAAAGTCAGCGATGCCAGTGGCTCTAATGTCGAATTCAATATCGGCGGTACGGCACCAAACCCACCCATAGACCAAACCCCCCCGGACATCACCATTTTTATGGGAGATACGCTGGAGGTAAAACGTACAGGAATAAGCCATAATACCATACTTTACGCCAAGTTGAGTGATGAAAGCGGCATAAACATTTCAGGTTTTGGAATTTCCAATAGTATTACTGCCACCCTTGATAATGAAGAAACATTTTTGCTAAATGATTTTTACTCATCTGATAAGGATAACTACAAATCCGGATGGGTGGCTTTCCCAATTGACGATTTAGAGGAGGGTGAACATGTTATTGAACTTCAGGCAGCGGATACCTATAATAACATGAAGACCGAGAGATTAACATTTTTCGTTGCGGACCCGCGAAGTGTATTGATTAGTGCACTGAAGAACAGGCCAAATCCTGTTACCAGTAACACTACTATTTCTTTCAATCATAACCGGGCCGGTGATGATCTGGAGGTTAATTTGCAAATAATATCAAGAATGGGTGAGTTAGTAAGAGATATTAATATTCGAGTAGACGATAGTGCTCCCATTGTTGACTTATATCAATGGGATGGTTCTGGGGCAAATAATGAAAATTTAACCCAAGGCATATACTTATATCGCATCAGTGTTCGTTCTCTGCAAGACGGAGCGAAAGGTCAAGAGTTCCAAAAACTTATTCTTATTAAATAGTTATCTTTATTGGCTTGATTATTTTTTTTATGAAAAAAGTCTTTTTATTTTTTGTTACATTCTTAGGATTGTGTTGTGTTGTTCTGGCTCAATCAAATCCAAATCCCGGAACAATTACCGGTGATTCCCTAAGACCTATTACCACGGCAGTCCCTTTCTTAACAATAACTCCTGATGCACGTGCAGGAGCTATGGGTGATGCCGGGGTAGCTACCTCGGCGGATGCTAATTCCGTTCATTGGAATCCGGCAAAATTAGCCTTTATTGATACGGATATTGGCTTTTCCCTTAGTTATACTCCATGGCTTGGAAAAATAATAGATGACATGTCCATTGCTTATCTTTCCGGATATTATAAACTATCCAAAGAAGAAGCGATAGCTGTAAGCATGAAGTACTTTGATCTGGGAGAAATCTTTTTTACAAATGCGTCAGGTGGTAGCGAAGGTGATTTCAATCCACGTGAATTAGCTATTGATGCTACTTACTCCAGGAAATTGAGTCAAAATTTAGGAATCGGTATCACTGGCAGATACATACATTCGAATTTAACAGGCAGTTTTTCAAGTGGAGGTTTAGATGCCCGACCTGGAAATAGTGTTTCAGCTGATATAGCCATGTATTACAACAAAGATATTTCTTTGGGAGGCCGTAATTCAAATCTGGCCTTTGGTGCTAATATTTCGAATATAGGTGCAAAACTCACCTACTCTGATGAAAATAATCGTGACTTTATCCCAACCAATCTTCGCATAGGTACCGCTTTAACTACAGACTTAGATCCATATAATAAAATCACTTTTGCGTTGGACCTTAATAAATTAATGGTGCCCAGCCCAACCTTAGACAGTACTCAGAACGAAAAATCACTCTTATCTGGTATGTTTGGATCTTTCGGAGATGCAGAGGGAGGTTTCAGTGAAGAAATAAGTGAATTCACTCTATCCCTCGGAGCAGAATACTGGTATAATAATACATTTGCTGTACGCCTGGGGTACTTTCTTGAAGATGAAGATAAAGGCAATAGAAAGTATTTGACCGCCGGTGTAGGTTTTAGATATCAAAAGTTCGGTGTTGATTTTGCCTATTTAGTTCCGCAAGAACAAGAACATCCACTGGCTGAAACTTTGCGTTTCTCGCTGCTTTTTAATTTTGATAAGAGTATTCAAGACGAGGAGTCCGTAACGGATTAATGCTTGATCGTACCTTAGCTCCTGAGGTAAAGAAAATCTCGCGAGTTGATTTCCAGAAAATAGAGAAGCGTGAGCTTGATAATGGCTCTCAATTGGCCATGTTAATCGCAGGAAACCAACCTGTTATTAAATTGGAAGTACTGTTCCATCAGGCTGGCACTATCCGGGAACAGCAAAGAGGTTCAGCCTCTATGGCACTTAGAATGCTGAAGGAAGGCACAGCATCATACTCCTCTACAGCCATCACTAATTTGTTCTCAAAGCTAGGTGCGTATATAGAGATAAACCCAAGTTTTGATCACGCAAGCCTCAGCATCTATTGTTTGGATAAACATATTCCTCAAATTTTACCTATTCTTTCTGAAATAATAGGTAGTCCGTCATTCGATGCCGGGGAATGGCAGCTCCAGCAGGAATTACAAATCGCTCAGCTTCGGCTTCAGAATAAAAGGAACAATATTTTGGCAAGTAAGCAGATACGACAAGAGATCTTTGGAGCTGGCCACCCTTACGGTCGAATAATAAGCGAACAGGATCTTCAAGTATTAAAACCCGCTCAGCTTCGGGAATTTTGGAACTCCAATAAGAATAATTTTGAAGTATTTCTATCTGGTAGACCTTCGGATAGCACTATTAACTCAATCCAAGAATTATTTGAAAATCGGTCTTTTGAAGCGGTTAGTATCGAAAATGAGTTTATTGATTCGGTTAAGTCTACATTTCCATCAAACCAATCTGTTCAGGCTTCCATCCGCCTGGGGAAGAGAACATTAATCAAAACTGATCCTGATTATATCCCATTGTTAATAACGAATCACGTACTGGGTGGATATTTTGGGTCGCGCCTAATGAAAAACATTAGAGAAGATAAAGGGCTTACCTATGGAATTAGCTCAAGCCTTGTTCCGCTTCAAAAAGAGTCGTATTGGGTGTTAGGCGCAGAGGTTAATATCGATAATGTAGAACTGGCTCTAGCTGAAATCAACCAGGAAATCAGCAGATTAGCTGACTTCGATGATGTAGCAGAACTTGAAACAGCTAAAAGGCACATGACAGGTAGCTTTCAGTCTGAATTAAACACACCCTTCTCTTTAATGAACCGTTACAAAGCTGTCCATCTTCACGGACTGGACTATAGCTACTACGATAGATTCTTCGAATTACTCAACTCCTTTAGTATAACCGACCTTAAGAATACTGCTAGTCAATACCTAGTAGGTACTCATCTGGAAAAGGTTATTATTAATTAAGCAGACTTTTTCAGCTGAGATAAAGAAATCTCGTTTCTTTTTAGCTGACCCGCTAGTTCTTTGGCCTGAGTCTTATTCTTTGAATATTTGATGTGATTAGGTACACCTTTCAAATCATGGATTAAACCCAGCCAGCTCAAAAATTTCAGGCCATAAAATGTAATATCGATCTCCCACCAGAAAAAGCCTTGCCTGGCCGCTACTTCATAATAAT
>JBCCSU010000185.1:0-9503 GCA_039199635.1 Bacteroidota bacterium
AAACAAAAATTAATATTTTGTTTCACACATTACTGTATTACAAAATTCCCCTTTTATTTAAATTTTGTTTTTTTACAATATTTTTTTTTTTTTTTTTGGTGGGGTGGTTGGGCACCTTCAAAATCGGCATCAAACCAAACCGCAGTCACTACGGTACCACCGGTAGGATTATTATTATCGTCCACAGGAGTAAAGTTTACTATTACTCTATTGATCTCTTCTTCAGGATTTTCTTCTGGCGGAACATCATCGTCCTCACAACCTGAAAAAATAAAGGCAGTCGCCAACAAACCAAGTAATAAATAATTTTTGAAAATTTTCATTTTATGTAATGTTTAAAATAGGCTGCAAATATAGTTAATGTTTGATTTCTGCAACAGTATTGCAAAAATTAAAATGAATAGGCAGCAAAAACTCCTAGATTAATACCCAAATCATCAGCATAGTATCTGAGACTGTCGGTAAATCTTCGAAAACTTGAGTTTAAAAGGTTATCTCCGCGTATCCTTAATTTAAAGTGCTCAAGTTCATAACCAACAACCGCCCCTAGTAGGAAAAAGCCTTCAGGCGCTTCGATAAAATCGAAGTTGTCTGATTGATCTCTTCTGAAAGGGTTGGGACTTTCCGGATTGAATCTGGAGATGGGAATAACATCCGGAGCTAAAAACTGACGAAATTCATATTCTTGCGTAAGCCGGAAAAAAAATTTATTAATTCTTTTCTCTAATGAGAAAGAAATGTTCAATGGGGGTATACCTACAAAATTCGTGCTGTTCTCAACGTCTCTGGCGTACACATAGGATAACTTAAATTCACCAGTGAGGGTTGAGTTCCAGATTTTCGTTGCGTCTATATCCACCCCTGAATAGATGGCTGTAGTTTGATCTTGAATATAAAATGGAAACGCGCCGCGCTGTGTGATCGTTGTGCCAAATGGTCTTCTAAAAAAGAAGTTCTCGATCCAGTTGAAGTGCGGAGTAACAGCTGCCCTCCACCCTTCTTTCTCGTAATCTAATGTCGCGATCCACTTTATTCCTCGCTCACTTTTAACCTCCTTATCATTGTCCGTCAAAACACTAAAGGTAGAAATACTGTCATTTGCCTGAAAATATTCATATCGCCATAGACCAAATTCCACCACGTTCTGGTGGTTTCCAAAAGCATAAAGCTCATTAATATTTGGGGCTCGCCACGCTGAACCAATGTTAGTTCTAAAGGATATAGATTCATTGAGTTCTGTAGACATTCCCAAGGTAAAGGTGAGATTCTGATAGGTAACATTGTCATCAAAAAGCCTATTGAAGCGATCTCTGCCCCTTATATCAAAGTTCTGATAATCATACCTTAGGCCAGCTTCAAATGTGGTATTCCTAACGGTGTAAGACTCTATACCAAAAAACCCTGCGTTCAATATGTTGAAATTTGGGACAAAAGGAATAACATCAGTCCCAGGAATAACATTGTTATCTTGAGTAACTAACTGCAGGCCGAAGGTCCCTGCCCAATTATTTTCAGTTTCATGATCCCAGTCTATTTCAACGGATTGAGAAGCAAGCTCTAGGTTAATTACCGGTTTATTCTGTAGTCTTTGAAAGCGCACATCAAACTCCCTCCGAAAGTTTCTTTGGTAAGCGTACACCACATCAAACTGTTGGTCACCAATAAAAACAGCTGCTTCAATTTTCGCTAAATCGTGGATCACCTTTTGACGAGGATTGTTAATATCGTAAGAAAACGGATTAATCACACTAGGTTCGGAGGACTCTATAGCATTTTCTACATCTCTTAATCCGTCTCCAAACGAACTTCTTAAAACAGCTAATTCTTGATCAAATCGAGAAGCAAATAGTTTAATATCAATCCAGGGAAAATGAAATTTTAATTCTGCATTTATCCCTTTTTCCTCTTTTCCGGTATTAGTGAGTTGATAATCGGCAGCACGTAAATCACCGTATTTAGTGCCAGAAGCTGCAATCCTCCAGGCAAATCGATCATACCCTTCTTGTAAATTAACCTCTCCACTAAAGCCTCGTCCATTCGTTTCATAACCGCTGTTAATTGCTCCACTCAATTTGCTTCGAAACTTAGCACTTGGAGCGTTAAATAAGATGACACCCCCAAGAGCATCTGATCCATAACGTACCGTGGAGGCACCTTTAACCAATTGAATTCTATCAACCTGCGAAATATCAATCTCAATACCATGATCCTCACCCCAGGATTGGCTGGCATGTCTTACCCCATTATTAATAACCAGCACGCGGTTAGAATGTAAGCCATGCACAATGGGCTTTACAATGTTTTGCCCTGTTTTTAAGGTACTTACTCCGGAAGATTTGGCCAGTAGATCGGACGCATTGCCGCCTAGTGATTCTATGTCATTGACTACTATATTATTTTCGCTAATTGTTTTCAGTTGATGTCGAGCTAATTTTTCCTCAACCACAACACTTTCCAGCATATTCTCATCCGGAGCTAGATAGAAAATATGGTCATTATCATTTTCATCATCACGGTGAAAATCGTGGTGATGGACCAAAGTTTTGTAACCCAGAAATCTTGCTTCAAGATCCACTTCCTCTTCGCATATATTCGTTAGTGTAAATACCCCTTTTTCATTCGTAATAACTCCTTTATCCGAGTTAAGAATTCTTACAGTAGCAAATGGAAGTGGCTCTTTGGTATTAATATCCAAAACACTGCCTGTTATCTGCTTATCGCAGTCCTCCTGGGAAAAAGACAACGTAACTACAAGCAACATTAAAAAAGCTATAATAAATTTCATCTTCATGTACAGTGCATTCAATCTAATGCTTTATCCCGGTTAAATCTTACCCGCCAGAGGTATCTATCCTCCAAAAGCATCAAAGATGGTCGTTTTAATAGAGTGTATCAATCCCTACTTATAGCTAATTATGTATTCGTGTTCGCATTACGCACAGGCAGCGCAGATACCGTCTACGATCAAATTAAACTCTTTTGCTTTATAACCCACGGGCGTGGGAACACTGGGTACGGCAATTTCATCCAGACATTCTATTTGCCCGCAGGTATTACATTTGAAATGCACGTGATTATGGTCGTGGTGATTTGGGGAGCAGGTGTTGTGACATAATCCGTAGGTCGCCGCTCCTTCAGAACTAGGGATTTTATGGATAATGCCGGCCTCTAGAAAACTGTTCAAGGTGCGATATAAAGTAACTCTGTCATATTGTTGAAATTGAGTTTCTAAATCACCCTGGGATAGGGCAACTCCTACTTCCATAAAATATTGCAATACATCTTTTCGGCAATCAGTGATGCGAAGCTTATGAGAAGTAAGTACACTACTTAAAACATCCTGGTTTTTCATAATTCGAAGATACATAAATGCAACTTTATTGCATATTTAATCCTGCAGTTTCTGTCAACATTTATTCTCGCCACTTGCAAAATAATCAGTCCTGCAATGCCCTTAACAATTTACCACTGTCCAGGTATTCGAAATAGCGCTGTTGTACCTTAAACTCAGGATCAAGAATAACCATAGTGGGAGGTGTAAACTTACCATCGCGCTGTGCTAATAGTTCCGCTAACTGATGTATGGCACCTCGCTTTTTTCCAGCTTGCAAGTTAAGAAAAGATTGCCCCTCAAATTGAATCGTATCCGTAGACTCGGCATTCATCCGCACAGCGTAATAATCCTGGTTTAATAGTTTAATGATCTCAGGTTTCGTAAAAACCAATTTATCCATTTTACGGCAATAGGTACACCAGGAGGTATAAAAATCAATAAATACCTTTTTTGGATGTCTGTTTAATGAGTCATCTAGCTGTTCGAAAGAAAGCCAATCCACTTCTGCCTCCTTCTGTGCGTTAACGTGGTAACCAGAGAATAACAGCAAAGCCGCTAAGTAAAATACTTGTGTAAATGGTTTTCTTTTTATCACCTGCGCAAATTACCAATTTTAAGAGACACAAAAACGGATTGGGGAGCTGCGGGGCCGTAAATGTAATCCGAGTCTCTTCCTGCCCCCACATCAAAATCATCTTGATAGCTATTCAATACATTTTTAATACCACCGCTCAACTCAACCTGAAAATCTTCACTAACATCAAAGTAATAAGAGACCTTAATATTAGCATCGAAGAATGGTTCCGTTTCAATTAAGTTCAGAAAACCCGATTCACTCACTACCCGGGGAACGATCATCGGCCCGGTATAGGTTCCGGTAAAATCAAATCCAAAGGCGGGCGTAACACTCCAATTCGCATTAAAGTAGCCGTAGAAATTCGGGTTTCTGGTAAATTCATTGATCGTAACTACAGATTCTCCCGTAGTACCACCATCTGGTTCGAATAGTACCTGCTCTTCGTTAAATAGGGCTTGCTGGGCAGTTCCGCCGAGTTGTAATGAAAAGTCGGAAGAAGGAGAAAATCCGGCCTCAAAATTCATTCCGGATACAGAAGCCCCCGCACCATTTCTTACTTCTTCTAAAATAGAGCCGTTAGGTAGAACCGATCCGGTACTTACCTGTACAAAAGGGTCATTTAACTGGGTGTAAAACCCCTCGATAAGGAGGTTAGTTTGTGTGACCCCGAAGTCACGAGTAATATTGACCGAGGCAGTATAGGCATTGGAAGTTTCTTTATCCAGCCCTTCGGAAAGAATAACGAACTGAGGCTCTCCGCCCACAGAAGAAATATGCAGATCCTCATTAAATGCTTGTGGAGCTCTAAAGCCACGGGCATAGCCACCACGGAGCTGTACATTATCCATGAATTGATAAAGTATAGTTACTCTTGGGCTAAGTACACCTAGATCTACTTCTGAGGAATTGGTGATAGCGCCTACCCGATACTTACCTTCTACACGGGTGGCATCGTACCGTGCTCCTAATAAAGCCGTTAAACGGCTGGTGGGTTTCCATTCATACTGCGCATAGAATCCAAACGTATTCACCTGCTGATCCACCAAGCGATTATATCCGGTAATATCATCTTCCGTATCGTTAAACTGATTTTCAATGCCTAAGGTGACTACATCATTATTAGATAAGCTTCGGGTATACTGAAAGCCTGTAACCAGGGCTAAATCATCAGTATTTCCATAGGCATTTATGGCCAAGACGCTATCTTGCTGAGTTCTCCCTCCTCCTAAACCACCGTAAAAACTATCCCGGTTAGTCAGTTGAGATGAAAAGTAAACTGATAATTTATCCTGTTTACTTTTTGACCACAGGTCGTAGTTCAACCCGGCAAAAACTGTGTTGTGATCTAGTTCTTCGGTAATGTCCGTAAAATGAGGCGCCAGTTCTAACCGGTCGCCACCGCGGCGGTATTCTTGTATGGAGCTGAAATCAATAGAAAGCTTACTTCTATCTGTAGGCTTTAAAAAAGCCTTTGCGCCAAGCACGTTATTTTCAAGATGTACCAATTCTGTGAAGCCGTCTCCGTTAGCATCGTAACTCTCTCTACCCCTTGACATTCCGTAAAATGTTACACCACTGTTGAGATCTTCACTTACGATAGAGCCATTAAAATTAACCGTTCTATCTATAGCGTCTCTATCGATAAGAGCAAGGTTAGTACTGATTGCCCACGTATTTTCTACCGGCTCTTTGGTAATGATATTAATAGTACCTGCAATAGCATTTGAACCGTATAAGGCAGAGCCTCCGCTTCTCACCACCTCCACTTTTTCCACGATATTAGTAGGGATCTGATCTAAGCCGTACACGCTGTTTAGTGCACTAAAAACCGCTCGGCTGTTGATCAGGATCTGAGAGTAGCTGCCCTCAAGACCATTCAATCTCACTTGGGTAAAGCCGCAATTCTGACAGTTCGTTTCCACACGAACACCGGGCTGATAATTTAACCCCTCAGATATAGCTAGTGATTGAGTAGCTGCCAGGAGTTTGCCACTCAATACATTCACTACAACAGGTGCCTTTTTCCGATCCAGTTCATAGCGGGTACCGCTCACTACTACTTCTTCCAGGTTAAGTAAATCTTCGGTAAGAGTAATATCCAATACCGTGTTTTCATTGGCCTTCACCTCTATGGTTTGAGAGAAGGTACGGTAGCCTACGGAAGCTATCTGTAGGAGAACCGTCCCGGCCTGAATGTTTTCAAGTTGATATGCCCCGGATGCATCAGTTACGGTTCCCACCGTAGAATTAGCAATAGAAACGCTGGCAAATTCCAGAGGTTGGGCACCGGAAGAAACTTTTCCAGAGATACTTCCGGTTTGGGCTTTTGAGACCTGAAGTACTAAGAACAAACTGCCACATAGTAAAACTAAGGTTTTCATATTACTGTGTTTAGATTCCTGCGATCTTATATTAGCTTAACAAAATTAATAATTTAGATTAGCCTAAAAAATGGAGAGCAACTATTTTTGCGAGAAGGATGAGTATCCTGTGAATTTTAAAACAGCAAGACGATTCTAATCCATCATATGGCCCACTAACCGAACTATCCGAAACGTGCAGTTGAGAATAGATCGACTGTGTGCTGTAAAGCAGGTTACGATAACCTGGCTAAGTGCTTATGAAAAAGTGTGATGGTCTCTATCCCTTTCAGATAATTAAAAATACCATAATGCTCATTTGGTGAGTGAATGGCATCAGAATCCAGTCCAAAACCCATTAAAACAGTGTCTAAGCCCAACGCTTGTTTGAATAAGGAAACGATAGGAATACTGCCTCCATCTCGTGTAGGTATAGGGGTTTTGTTCCATGCTTCTTCAAAGGCAGCGCTGGCCGCCTGATAGGCTGTAGAATCTGTAGGTGTTACTGCTGGCTCACCACCGTGATGCGGCGTTACGCTCACTTTCACGGATGGAGGCGTAATAGCCTTGAAGTGAGAAATGAATAGCTCCGTTATTTCTTCTGAAACCTGATTTGGTACAAGGCGCATGGATATTTTTGCGTACGCCTTGGAAGGGAGTACTGTTTTGGCACCTTCACCAGTATATCCTCCCCAGATACCGTTCACATCTAAAGTGGGACGAATGCCTGCCCTTTCCAGGGTGGTGTATCCGTCTTCACCTTTTACCTCTTGAATATCAAGATTAGACGTGTACTCTTTCAAATCAAAAGGTGCTTCATTTAGTGCTTTACGTTCATTTTGTGTCAATTCCACCACCTTATCATAAAAGCCCGGAATGGTAATATGCCCTTGGTCGTCTACCAAAGAAGCAATCATTTTACATAGCTCATTGATTGGGTTAGCCACTGCTCCACCGTAAACCCCGGAATGCAGATCTCTGTTTGGTCCGGTTACTTCTACTTGTAAATAACTTAGTCCACGCAAGCCTACTGTGATGGAAGGTGCGTCATTAGAGATGATTGAAGTATCTGAAACGAGAATTACATCGGCTGCTAACTTGTCCTTATTTTGCTGAACGAACAGACCTAGATTGTCGGAGCCTACTTCCTCTTCTCCCTCGATCATGAACTTAACATTGCAGGCCAAAGAATCTGTTTTGCTCATCGCTTCAAAAGCCTTTATATGCATGTACATTTGACCTTTGTCATCACATGCGCCACGGGCATAAATCTTTTCATCTTTGATCACCGGCTCAAAAGGAGGAGAATCCCATAATTCATACGGATCTGCGGGTTGCACGTCATAGTGCCCGTAAACTAAAACTGTAGGGAGTGAGGGATCGATCATTCTTTCGCCATAGACAATAGGATGTCCGGCTGTTTCACAGATTTCTGCGCTATCTACTCCTGCGGTTTCTAAGCTGTGTTTGATGAACTCCGCAGCTCTGCGAACATCATCTTTAAACTTAGAATCTGCGCTCACCGAAGGGATTTTGAGCAGATCAAGAAGTTCATTTAAAAAGTTTTCGCGGTTGCTTTGTATGTATTCGCCGGCCGTCATAATCTTGATTATCCTGTTTTGGTCAAAGTTAAGCGATAAAGACTAATCTCCTGGGACTTGGAGATAATTCCGTGTGAAAGTAATTCCTCGTTATCAGGAAGAGGAAAAAGATAGATGGAGTGAAGTAGACCTGAGTCCATCTTAAGGGAACATCATTAAAGTCGGGAACAATAGGCCATCTAGATCAAACTAGAATCTACGCTCTTTGGCGATGGTTGTGTAACTGTCTAGCCGGGCAAGATCAATTCCGCTTGTCTCATAAAAAATCTTACTAAGTTTCCCTTAAGAATTGGGCTCACTTAGTAAGATTCTCCTTTAATAACATCAAAGATTTAGCGCACGATTAACTCACCACTTTCTCCATTAATTGTAATTCGCTGATATTTCTTTCTGTGATGATTTTTTGATCCGCTACGAGCTGACGCACCTCTCCGGTTACGTTAGCATCATTTAATAATTCATTATATTCTTCCAGGGCGGCTTTTTCCCCTCTCACGCATTCTTCCAAAATAGCTTCGGAATTATTTGAGGCAAAGGCACTTTTAATATCCATCCATGTTCTGTGTAAATTCCCTTGAAAAGTACCGCTTTCTAATTTAGCTCTGGTGTCTTCATCAAATACCCGAGCAGCCGCCTCCAACTGTAAGGCAAAAGACTTCTTCTGATCAGCCTGATTTCGAAAAGTCTGTGATAATTCAACATTATCTACATTTTCGGCCGCCTTTTGGTATCCTTGATAAGCGTCAAAATTACGTTCTATGACATCTTTTAAATTGCTATTTATGTTATTTGTGCTCATAATTTTATTTATTGTTTTGTCAGTAAAAGGGTAAAAAACATGCCAACACGGATCGCTCAACCTAGCACTAATCATTCTTGCTATTTTGAGGATTTTGTTGCTCCTCCCGGGTAGGATATTCCACAAGCTACCGAGGATTGAAACCAAACGGAAATCGTATTACGGTATGTTAATCCAGATTATGCTCTAAATCTAACGTGAATTCGGCAATGAGGAAATCAAGCCTTGGGGGAGTGGTGTGTCACTCGGATAAATGACGATGGATAGATTCAATGCATTCTTTCAGTTATCAACTTCTACAAAATAAGGTGGTTGTAGTGGTATATTTCAACTATCCGAGTGAATGATTTGAGCTTTTTTATTTCCCGCTCCAAAGATATCGTTTTGGTGACCTGATCAGTAAGCTCTAGTAACGCTAGTGCCTTCTCAAAATATAGATGAGCTTTTACTGCATCCTCACCTCGCACTATTTGCCCAGCCTCATGTAAATATTCACTTAAGGCTATAAAATGACTCCAGTGAAATTTTCGCTCTTTTAAAAAATTCTCAACGGCCTGATCATTCAATGCCAAAAGGTCATCAATGTTCAGGTCGAGTTCATCTTGTAATTCCTGCTCCAGATCATTTAAGGCACTGGGCGAAATTTCATGATCTTTTAACTTCAATAGTTTTGCAATCATTTTCCCTAAAACCCTGCCGAGTTGCTCGATCTGATCCTTGAGTACATCTCTTCTTTCCATTCAATGCTCTAATCACTTAAAGTGGCGTAAAGCTAATCATTGTCTTTTTCAAGGATAAACATCTTTTACAATTCATACCAGTAGAGTTGTGG
>JBCCSU010000186.1:0-9420 GCA_039199635.1 Bacteroidota bacterium
CTTATCGCTTTATTTGCTATTATCCATTGGGTTAAAAGGTGGCGTAGAGCTTGCGCACAGTGGGATTACCTCAAATGTTCTGATTACTTTGGGAGTAACCGTGCTTATGGCGTTTCTAGTACCTGTTTACACATTTTATATTCTCAAAAAGAAAACTTCTGTCTTTGATGCTGGCGCTATTGCAGCCACATACGGTTCCATTAGTGCGGTTACTTTTATAACGGCAGCCGCATTTTTGAGGGACCTTGATGTCACCTACGGTGGGCATATGGTAGCGGCCATGGCACTGATGGAATCGCCTGCTATCATCGTGGGTGTACTGTTAATTAATATTTATCGAACTGATAATAAGAATGGCAGTTCCAATAGTTATAAAAGCATCTTGAAAGAAGCCTTGACTAATGGCTCCGTAGTACTGATCTTAGGAAGTTTGGTGATAGGTCTCTTGGGTGGTGAAAAAGCGGGGGTGGCATTAGCCCCGTTTACTGATCATATTTTTAAAGGTATGCTGACACTATTTCTGCTAGATATGGGGATTTTAGCAGGAAAACGCATCCGATCACTCAGACTAGCCGGTCCCTTTCTTATCGGGTTCAGCATAATTATTCCAATTGTAAATGCTATTCTGGGGATTGTCATCTGCTGGCTTTTAGGCATAAGCGTAGGTGACTCATTACTCTTGGTAGTGCTACTAGCGAGCGCCTCTTATATTGCCGTACCTGCTGCCATCAGACTTACGGTACCTGAGGCCAACCCAGGGCTATATGTACCTATGTCATTAGCTATTACTTTTCCTTTCAATATTATCATAGGAATCCCCGTTTATTTTCATGTCATTCAATGGTTAAACTAAGTAGCTATGAAAAATCTTAAACGTGTTGAAATAGTAACAGGTACACTTGAAGCACCGAAAGTAGTGGCTATTCTGGAAGAGAATAAAGTGTCCGGCTATACGATGATCAAAAACGTATTAGGGAGCGGCGAAAAAGGTTTTCAAGATGGTGAAGGCTTACATAATGCATTTCAAAATACCTACATCATTGTAGCCTGTTCTACGGACGAGTTTGACCAATTGAAAGAACCTCTTAGGAAATTACTGGCCAAGGCGGGGGGAGTATGCCTAGTGAGTGATGCGCAGTGGCTATTGCACTAATCTTCAATTACCGATATTGATTTTAATAGAAGGTGCTAGCTCATTTCTATACTCTTCCAAATAAACGTTGGGTATAGGATTTTTATTGATATCCAGGTATTTTAACTTTTTCATGCCTTTTACAGTAGTGGGTAAATTTTTGAGTCGATTATTATTAACATACAGATATTCCAGGCCTCGCATTCGAGTTATCTTTTCGGGCAAAATTTCAATGTTGTCGTTTTCTAAGTGAAGTTCTTTCAGAGACACGATCTCGGCCAGTATATCTACACTTGATTCAATATCCAGATCAGCGTCATCATTTATATATAAGACCTCTAAATTGGGTAGATAACGGAGAGCATCCGGAACAGTACGAATTGGATTACCGGACAGATCTATACGTTTTAGCTTTCTTAGGTCTTTAATGGTTAATGGAAGGTCTTCTATCTTATCGTATTTTAGATCCAAAACCTCCAAAGATCTTAATGATCTTAACACTCGAAAGGTAGCATCGACATCCAGATCCTCCAAATTAGATAATTGAAGAGTAGTTAGATTATTGAGGTTAGAAAATGATTCAGGCAAATTTTTCAGACGCGTATTAGAGAGATTAAGATATTTTAAGTTAGTCAGCTCACCTATTTGAGCAGGTAACATGGAAATGGAAGAATTCGATAGATCGAGGTATTCTAAATTCTTTAACTGGAACAATACCTCCGGAACGGCAATCAAAGTATCGTTTTTTAGCTCAAGCCATTTGACTTCAAAAGGTGTTTTTAACGCGTCCTCTAGAGTAAGGAAACGCTTCACCGCCTGACCTTCGCTTTTTATCGTGCTGAGCAATATAAGTAGAAATGTGAGTATTAAAAAATAGCCACCTACAAAACCTTTCAATTTCCTTTTCCTCATGTGAGTGTTATTTTATCTTTTTTATTAATTCGAAACTTGCCTTTAAGTCTCTAACCTAAAGGCAAGCTTCATGTATACTTGAAGAACTACTTTCAAGTAGTCAAAGTTTAATTACCTTTTATTTCATTCATCAGTAAAGGTGCGTTACCGTCTGTGATAATGACTTTTGAATTGGGTGAGTTAGATAATTCTTTAAAAGCTTCAATGGTCTGCCATTTCAAAATTTCGGCACTTAAGCCCTGAGAAATCACTTTTTGTGCATCCCGGATACCTTCAGCTTCCACCAGCTTACGTTTAGCCTCCAGTTTTTCTCGCTGTAGTAAGAATTCCATGCGTTGGGCATCTTGCTCAGCTTCTAACTTCTCTTCGACCGCCCTGGCCAGACCCTGGGGCAGTTGAATTGTCTTAAGTAAGACTGCCTCAATTTCAAATCCTCTGTCACCTACAAGTGTAGCCATCTGCTTGGTGATCTCTCTTTCAATCACCGCACGTTGGGCCGTGTGCATGTCTTTCGCAAAGAAACGTGAACATACATCAGCAGCAGCCGACCTAAAAACACTTGTGATAACTACCTGCTCATAATTAGCTCCGATATTCTCAATAATATCTACCACATGGTCCGGTTTTATCCGGTAAAGAATTGAGATAATTGCACCTACATTTAATCCTTCTTTCGAGGGTAAATTGGAAGTGATCTCAATATTCATCGTTCGTACTGGTACCTTGATCACTTTGGCTGTGATAGGATTATATCCGACGGCCCCGGGTGTATACGTTTTTTCCTGTAGCTTTCCTAGCTTGCGCTTGATACCTACTTCACCTTGTCGAACCACAGTACAACTAACAAAAAAAACCGTGGTCATTAGCATTAACATCATCCTCTTTTTCATAATAGTATAGTTTAGTTTATAAATAGCTCCTGTTCAGGAGGCGTTTGATTCAAAGGATATGATTCCGGTGTGATAAGCAGATTAGATGGGTAAGTGCGGCTGGCCGATGCTATTAGGCATCTTAAAAGATTGAGTAGTATTATTAACTTCAGTAATTGCATAACTACTTATATTAATAGTAATACTACTATTTACGATTGTTCGTATAAAAAGGTTGCGTTAAACGGGCGGATAAGATAACCAGGCACAAAAAAAGCCATCCATGATATTCACGGATGGCTAATATCTAATCTTTAAAAGGCATCTATTCGCCTTGTCCTAAGGAAAAACCTTTCTGTCCGTCAAACTGATAAAGGTTTTCCGTTTTGATCACGTTAAAATTCTTCTGGTTAAGCTTAGAGAGAAGATCGATGACTTGCTCAAAATTAACTGCCTTATATTCAAGGCTGGCATTCTTCAAGTCCATATAACTGCTCACAAAACGGCACCTCCAGTGGTCAGTACAAAAAGTTTCCGGAAGTCCATCGGGATATACTTTAACGCCGCGGTTAGTGATCATTTTCAACTTTAGGCCAAAGGCACCTACCTGGTTTAAAGATTCTCCCAGTTTATTAGCATCAGTCTCCCCCCAATCCAGAAAAACATCTACCCCCACTAATTCCTTGGAAGTATTCGACCTATGATACTCCGGAATGGAGATGGTACCTTTTCCGTTAGAAATATTACTTTCTTTAAGATTTTCTGGCTTTGAGCCTAGTCTGGAAATCACCTCATCGGCGAAATCTTTAGTACCTACTTTTCTTTTGCTTTTACTTTCAGAATAGATATCAGCGGTATGTATACCTGCCTCTATGGTCGCTAAAAGTGCATTTTTTATTTTATCAGCTACTTCATTTTGACCGATGTGGGCTAACATCATTACGGCGGCATTAATCAAACCGCTTGGATTAGCCACATTTAAACCCGCAATATCGGGTGCCGAACCGTGAATAGCTTCAAACATAGCCACTTCGGTGCCAATGTTAGCAGAACCGGCCAAACCAACTGAACCAGCTATTTCAGCTACCACGTCCGACACGATATCTCCGTATAGATTTGAAGTGACAATTACATCATAATCCTGAGGCCGGGCCGCCACACGCGCTGTAGCAATATCTATAATTTGGGTATCTTTCTTTATCTCAGGATATTCTTCTCCAATTTCATCAAAGACTCTATGAAACAAGCCATCCGTTAACTTCATGATATTGTCTTTCACCATGCAGGTTACCTTTTCACGTCCATAAGCTTTGGCATATTCAAAGGCGTATCTGACGATGCGCTCACAGCCAGGCCGTGTTATCAATTTCAAGCACTGTACTACATCCTCTGTTTGTTGATGCTCAATTCCAGCATAAAGATCTTCCTCATTCTCGCGAACTACCACGATATCCAGATCGGGAAAATTAGTTTTCACGAAGGGGTATAGAGAAAGCACCGGTCTTACGTTAGCAAAGAGACCTAACGACTTTCTAAATGTTACATTCAAACTCTTATATCCTTTACCTTGTGGTGTGGTTATAGGTGCTTTTAAGATCACCTTATTCATTCTAGCTATTTCCCAGGCTTTTTCAGTGATACCGGAAGTATTGCCAGAAAGATATACAGATTCTCCAATGTCTATGAATTCAGGTTCAATCCGTGCACCTGCGGCCTCGAGGATCCTAAGCGTAGCATCCATAATTTCGGGGCCTATGCCATCGCCCTTCGCTACTGCTATTTTTACCGTTTGATCTAAATTAAAATCGTAACCGTTTGCTTCTACTGTAAGATTGTTCATTTGTCTTTATGATAGTATTACTATCATGAACATGCGTATGAATAAAAAGTTCATGTGTGTCGAATCTCTTTTGTTTGGTTTTAACTAAAATGTGGTTAAGGCCCGGCTTTAACCTCTTCTCTTTTTGCAAACAGGTCAAATATTATTGCATACTTGTAGGCCAGATCTCTATAATAAGAATAACGACCTGAAGCACCACCGTGCCCGCTTGAGAGGTCTGTTTTTAATAAGACCAGGTTATCGTTGGTCTTAGTTGCTCTTATTTTTGCTACCATTTTAGCCGGTTCCCAATATCCTACCCGGGTGTCATTCAGTCCGGTTATAAAAAGCATATTAGGATAATCTTGTGCTTTCACATTACCATAGGGACTATAAGACTGTATATATTTATAGTACTTTTTTCGCTGAGGGTTACCCCACTCATCATATTCAAGAGTAGTAAGAGGTAGCTTATCATCAAGCATAGTATTCACTACATCTACGAAGGGTTTTTCTAAAATCACGAGCTTAAAAAGATCGGGACGCATATTTGCCACAGCTCCCATGAGTAGCCCTCCTGCGCTAGCACCTTCTGCTACTATTTCACCTTTGTTAGCGTACCCTTCAGAAATCAAATATTCGGCACAGGTGATAAAATCAGAAAAAGTATTCTTTTTATTGAGAAGCTTACCGTCCTCATACCAGCCTCTACCTCGATCGTCACCCCCGCGCACATGTACAATGGCTACCACAAACCCACGATTCATTAAACTGAACAGCGTATGATCAAAATAAACATCCATACCTGCTCCGTATGACCCGTAAGAGGTAAGATACAAGCGCTTTCGCTTAATTTTTTTACCTACGTTCCATTTGTTGTAAACTAGAGTGATCGGGATCTTTTCACCGTCATCAGCCTCAGCCCAAACACGTTTTGACTGTATGAATTTGGGCATTATCATATTAGGTACTTTCTGAATTTTCACTAATCGCTTCTTTTTAGTGCCCATATGATAATTGAACGTGGCGAGTGGAGTATTCAAAGACTGAAACCTGATCTGTAACGTATCGGTATTAGTTTCGGGATTGTAACCAAAGCCCACATTATAAATATCTTGCTTGAACTTAATGTAGTGTTCATTGCCCGTAGCATCGTTTATAATCTTGATCTTATTTTGTGCATCTGATTTCTCCCTGACCACTGTATAATTATCAAATTTCAAAAATCCTTTGATCAAAGTATTCTTATTATGAGCAATGTACTTCCTCCAATTCGAAGCATGTATCGCAGCTGTATCACTCTGTAGTACTTTAAAGTTCAATGCATCTTTATTCGTGAAAATGAAAAATTTATCTTTGTAGTCTGAAATGCTGTACAGATGTCCGCTTTCACGGGGTGCTATCAATTTAAAATTATCGTTGGGTTTATCCACCCTTAAATAATATACCTCAGAGGTGTTACTGCTACTTGTGTTCAGGAATATAAACTGCTTGGAACGTGATTTTGAAATATCCACAGAAAAGGTAGGATCCTTTTCTTCATAGACTAATTCATCTGAACTTTGGACTGACGCCAAAATATGTCGCTTTACTTTAAAGGTTCTGTTGGTACGTGGTTCCTGTTCTACGTACAGAATAGTTTTATTATCCACCCAAACCATACCTGCTGTATTTCTCAGGGAATCTGAAAGCAAGGTATTAGCACTTAAGTTTTTAAACTTAAGCATAGCCTTATCACTACCTGTGGTGTTTTCATAGAAACTCATGATCTTAGTATTAGGGCTTACATTAATAGAGCCTGCACTATAGTACTCTTTATCTTCTGCTAGCTTGTTAACATCCAATAATACTTCCTTCTCCTTTTGCCCTTGCTTTCTACGATAATAGACGGGATGTTCATCATCTGAGGTATAAGTTATAAAATATTCATAGCCATTTTTCCGCGTAGGTAGAGATTCATAGTTCTTCTCCACCCGACTGATCAACTCTTCAAAAAGATCCCGTTGTGTTTTTCTTAAGGGTATGAAATAGTTATCGGCATAGTTATTCTCCGCCT
This sequence comes from Bacteroidota bacterium, assembly GCA_039199635.1. Classification (GTDB taxonomy): domain Bacteria; phylum Bacteroidota; class Bacteroidia; order Cytophagales; family Cyclobacteriaceae; genus Fulvivirga. Next base: position 6,789 of record JBCCSU010000186.1, read on the forward strand.
CTATGTAATCCATTACCTCATTATTACTCCAGGGGGATTTTGTATCCTTTATCCAGGCATAATTATCTACTAAAACATCGCCATGGATTTTAGTAGTAGATGGCTTTACTTTAGCTCTGGGAGGTGGTAGACTATCATTTCTTTTGTGCTTATCGCTAAATTGTTTTTCCAAAGACTTTTCCACCTCCATTTGCTGTCTAATGATGGAAGGAATTACCGCTACAGGGTTCTCAGCGGTATACTTATTCCAAAATTCAGTATTGTATTCAAGAGGATAATCGTAAAGCTGATTAGCATCAATATTTGCGAAAGTTTTGTTGGGGGAAAATTTGACTACATTATCTTTTACTATTTTGTTTATGGTAATCTCAGCCACCGCGGCATAGGGTGTGGTGGTATTGGTTACCGTGTCCTTATAAATAAATTCATCCTCATGGCGAAGGCGCTTCAAATAATAACGACCATCATCTTTCTCATATTCAGCCTCTAACTTATAGTCAAAATGTTTGATAGCCATGGCTTTAAAACCACAGAAATACTTCTTAAGATCATTAGGCACAATACATTCAAATTTGACGATAGCCAGATCATCTTGATCTATGTACAATTTTCCTTTTAGCAGCTTGTTTGAATTAGCCATCCACCACTGTTTGTTATTTTTTTTATCCTCAAGCTGGTCTAGCCTTTCTGCAGTTACTTTTGTCTGAAAACCTATTACGTAAAGCCATTTCCCGTCATCATCTTGCACTTCACCGATATCATAATCAAAACGTTTGAACATTTTCTTACCCAGGAAGCTCTGTTGATACTTCACCCGATCACGACCCATAACGCCCAGTGGACCGCCTTCAATATTCGCTCGCATTCTCGTTTTGGTGAGGTTAGCACTAGAGCGTGAATCTATGATCTTCACCTGATCTTGTTTCAGCGTACGATGTGCAAAATGAAACCGGTGTAGCCTGGAACCAGCGTAACTATTGGAAATACTTAATGATCCTCCCGCACCGAAAACAGCGCTACCATAGTCTTTCCATTTATATTTTTTATTCAAGTAGGGGCCATAATGATATCGGCAAACGGCATCGGCATATTTGATATAAGCGCCATTCTCTTGTATGGTTTCACGATAGTAACCATCAAGCATGACCGCAACATTGGAGTAGTTTTCGGGTATTTTCTTAATAACCTTTTTTAACAAAGCCCTGGGATTGATTGATTTACGCGGGGTTACTACCACTTCTCTTAACATCTTCACGTCCTGCTTAAGCTTTACTACTATTGGGGACCTTTTAGATAACTCTTTAATGGGAATTATTTGCCTTTCATAACCTACGTATGAGAACAACAGAGATTTATCTGCATGCTGGTTCGGAATATTGATCGCGAATTTACCGTCACCGTTTGTGACTGTGCCTAATGCGATACCATTGAGGGTGACATAGGCAAAAGGAACAGGATTACCTGTTTCAGCATCTATTACTGATCCGGCAAGTTGAAGCTGACTCTCCGCATTAAAACTCATGCCTGCTAATAAAGCCAGGGAAAGGAATATTTTTTTCAACGCCTCAAACTGTTTTAGTTGATGGTTCAATTAATTTCACGATATTATTGAGGTGCTATCAGAGCACGAAATAAAATCGATAAATCGACATAATTAACGATAAACCACACGCCGAATTGTGAGCTACGATTTATTTAACTTGCTGCTGTTGGCGGGTGTAGGGATTATTGCCGGATTCATTAATGTAGTAGCCGGCGGAGGTTCCCTGCTCACGCTCCCGCTGTTAATTTTTATGGGCTTACCTTCCACGGTAGCTAATGCTACCAATCGAGTTGCTATTTTCTCTCAAAATATATTTTCCGTAATCGGCTTCAAGTCTAAAGGTGTTTCCGCTTTTCCCTACAGTATTTACATTGGGATATCGGCCTTGTTAGGCGCTATTATTGGCGCTAAAATATCCGTTGATCTTGATGATGCTGTATTTAACAGGATCATCGCCATCGTAATGATCGTGGTATTGGTACTGACCATTTTCACCCCTACAGCTCAAACCAACCACTATTCGGAGAAAACAGATCTGAAATCAACTCTTCTAGGGGTATTTTTCTTCTTTTTCGTGGGCATTTACGGCGGTTTCATTCAAGCTGGCATTGGGTTTATTATGATCATAATATTGACCCGCTTGAATAAGTTTAGCTTAGTAAAAACGAATAGCGCAAAAGTTTTTGTGGCTCTTATTTACACCTCTTCAGCCCTGATTGTGTTTATTATAGAAGATGTGATCGACTGGCCACATGGTATAGCATTGGCTGCCGGCAATTCACTAGGAGGGTGGTTTGCCAGCCGATGGTCCGTGAAAAAAGGTGATAAATGGATAAAGAGATTTTTGACCTTGGCTGTTTCAGCAATGGCCATTAAGCTGTGGTTTTTTTAGGCCAAGCTTTATTCCACTTGGCCCTATTGAATAACTAGGGCGTCCTTGAAAATTAGTTTTTAACAAGTTATGAACTGAAGCTGATCTGTAAAATGGTCAGATTTTTTTATTTGTTGTGGTAGGATTAAATTTTGCGATCTTCGATAAGTACAAATATGCTTTTAAAATAGGGTGAAATGATGATCTAAGAGCCCATA
>JBCCSU010000187.1:0-9372 GCA_039199635.1 Bacteroidota bacterium
GTTCAAAGCCTGGCTCCGTGGCACCCATCATGCCGTGGAACATCTGCAAGCCTATCTAGACGAGTATTGTTACCGATTTAACCGACATCTGATGAAGGGTAAACTATTTGACCGTCTGATGGATAGAATGGTAGCTCATAGCCCGGTCTACTGCAAAAACTTGACTATTTACTAAGTGCCTACTTCAATATTTTTTATTCAAAAATAAGAGATCGGCCTGTTGTTGGTAATGATGGTGCTTTTACAAAAATTGCAAATTGACAATCTATATTCGTCTCATATTGCAACGAACTGTTAACTAGTGCAATTAAATTATCATTTGGTAATTTTTATTTAGACTAAATAAAAATAGTTACCTACTTTTGTTTGAGTATAAAGTTTAATCAAGTAAAATGGCAACAGTCAACTAAATTGCTGAAATATTTTTCTCTACTTTTTTCTTTAGTAGCTTTTTCTCAATCCTCCCATACGATTTCTGGAATTATACAAGATACCACTGAAAATGGAGTTCCTTTTGCCAGTATCATTTTAGCTGTAGAAGGTAAGTTTGCAATTGCTGATGAGCATGGACAGTTTAAGATTCCAAACGTTCAAAAGGGTACATATCAAGTTGAAATCCGCTCTACCGGATTTCAAACAATCAGCCAAACTATTGAAGTATCGAAAGATTATGTTCTGAACGTAACTTTAGAAGCATCCGTCGATGAGCTCGAAGAGATTGTTGTAGTGGGCAAAACCGAGGCAAGGATCATTAGTGAAGAACCCATTACGATTAGTTCGATGGATATCACGCAATTTCAGGATCAAGGCATAGGTACGGAAGAAGTATTAAAAATGACCACCGGTCTTGTGATCAGACAAAGTGGTGGTTTAGGAAGTGGCATTAATATCAATTTGAATGGGCAATCAGGAAATGCTATTCGGACCTATTATGATGGTATACCTCTGGAAGTTTTAGGAAATGGCTTGCAATTGAATACAGTACCGGTAGATGCGTTGGAGCGGGTTGATGTATACAAAGGTGTTGTCCCTGTCGATGTGGGTACGGATGCGTTGGGTGGTGGTCTTAATATGGTCCCTGTAGTGCAGAGCAGCGACTATTTAAGGACGTCCTATTCCTATGGATCGTTTAATACCCATCGATTTACCTTCAGCGGATTAAAAAATTTAAATCAAAAAATATCCTTATCTACCATTTCATATTTCAATTATTCGGATAATGATTTTAAGATGAGAGATATTCGAAGTAATATACTTACAGAGAGGGGGATTGTGGAAGAATTTATCGATACGAAGCGTTTTCATGACCGACATATTTCGGGGTATATAGAAGGCAAATTACGCATTAAAGATTTGAAATGGGCTGATCGGCTGGAGTTCGCATCATCTTATTCGAGGATAGAACAGGAAATTCAAAACGCTGGAAGATTTACAAATGAGGCCATTGGTGAAGCAGAAACTTCAAAAGAGGTATTTACTCAACGTATCGATTATCGAAAGCACTTTTTTAGAGACCAACTAACTGCAAGGTATTTCGGAGTGTTTTCTCATGCAGTGGATAATGTTAACGATAGCACCACCAACATTTACAATTGGAGAGGGGAAATTATAAGATCGAATAATGACAGAGGGGCTGAAATTTTCGAAAATCCTACCTTTCTAAAGCGAGAAAACGCAGGTACTGTGCATCGGCTCACCCTAAATTACAAGTTGACGGATCAAATCGAGGTGAAGGTCTCTGATTATTATCAACGCGACCGTTTAAACGGGGAAGATCCTTTGGCAGAGCTTATTTTGGTTGAGGATGAATTGATTGATCCGAATACGCTTTCTTCTACATTCAGCCGAAACATTTTCGGGGCGGAGTTGAATGCAAAACTTTTTGAAGATAAATTAAGTGCCATCACTTTTTTCAAAAATTATTTTTACCAGGCAAAGGCAATAGATCCTAATCGGGTGCGTGATTCAGAATTTGCAGTTAATGAAATAAGAAATAATAGTAATGGTTATGGCTTCGCTTTGAAGTATGAACCACATCCGGCTTTTTTTATCAGGTCGAGTTTGGAGCAGACCATACGTATACCTTCGCAAGTGGAAATTTTTGGTGATCTCGCAGCAGTAATACCAAACCTCGACCTGCAACCAGAAGAGAGTTTAAACTGGAATATAGGTGCCCAGTTTGAAAAACGATTTAACAATAATCGTTTCATTTTATTGAACGTAAACGGCTTTATTCGAAAGCAATTAGATCTTATCCGACCAGAGTTGGTTTCATTTGATCGAATACAATTTAAAAATATAGCAGAGGTAGATAGCAAAGGCATTGAGTTGACCTTGAAGGTCAGTCCGTTTAAAAACCTGTCTTTACAGGGAAACCTCACTAATCAAAGCAACAAAAATGCTAAAACGGATTCCGGTAATGACATAGGTAAGCAAGTACCTAATATTCCACTTACCTTTTATAACATAGGGCTAAAATACAAAATAGAAGATCTCTTGAAAGCAGACAATAGCTTACAAATTTCCTGGACCTATCTAGTCATCGACAAATTTAGCACCAGTACGGTATCAAATCTGGCAACTGCAAACCCTGATAATTTTGTCCCTGAACAAAATGTGCACAACGCAGGGCTGACCTATTTACTAAAAGAAATGGGATTGGCCTGTTCCTTCAACCTGCAAAATATATTCAACGCTGAACTTTTTGATAATTTTAGAATACCCAGGCCGGGTATCAACTATTCACTTAAAATAAATTATTCACTCTAAACTAAACCACGTATTCATGAAAATTAAAATAAATACAATACTGATTTTAGGCGGTCTCTGTATGCTGCTAATGTTTTTTTCCGCTTGTTCCGATGATGATTCGGCTGACCCGGACGATGAAGTTCCTAATCCTAATATTACAACAGGATTTATATCAGTAGGTAATACCAGTTCTGGAAATCAAGTAGTGCGGTACTTTGAAGAACTCCCTACTGGCACTGTAGACTTATCGGAAAATGCTACGGATTTTATTAGGTTTCGTCCTGAAGCGATATTTAATGGAGCGATTTATTCACACCGTATAGATGGAACAGACGGTTTCTCCAAAATAGTCGTAGATGCTGATCAACAATTTGTAGAGGAAGGTGCTATTCCCATCTCGTCGGGAACATTTGCAATCGCTGTTAAGGATGAGTCGACAGGTGTTTTTCAGGATTTTGGGACTCCGGATGTGATCACGATGTTTGACCCTGCCACTTTTCAACTTACTACATCCATTGATATGAGTGCAGGTTCTGTGCCCGGTGATGTTACACCAGCATATCAGAGATTTATATTCCGGGGAGATGATGTTTTTTCCGTGATTTCTCAGACTGATGGGAGCGGCTTTAACGATTTTATTGTTCATCAGGCAAATCTCTCTAATAATACGTTTGTCGGAGATACGCGCAGAGTAGGTAATGGACTGGCGACTATCAGTAGAGATGATGGAGGACAAGGTTTAACCGATGCAGGTGGTAATTTATATATCCCTGATGCAGGTGATATTTGGGGCAGGGGCAATGCTGCTCGTTTAAACAAAATATTGGCAGGGAGTAATGAAATTGATGCCACTTATATATTTGAGCCTGCTCTCACATTGAATCCGCAAAATACTTTTTTACCTTATTTCAGAGCTTTTAAGTTTTTAGAAAGTGGTAAGGCAATAGCTGTTGTAAACAGAGAGGTACCACAAGAAGTAGAGACAATTACTGCCGATGCCGGTGGGTCAGAGAATTTAACAACAACAGATCAATTAGCAATATTTAATATCTGGCTTCAGGCTGAAACCGCAGTCTGGTGCGAGATAGATGTGGAGACACTGACAGTTACGCCTATAGCGGGCATTCCTGCTATTCGTCCACTTACTGGAACAGTCATCAATTTTGAATTTAATGAAGATGTTTATATTCCCGCTGAGACGTCAGCAGAAAGTGCTTACTATAAGTGGAATCCAACTACGGGTGATGTTACCAAAGCGTTTACTATGACTGGAGTTACTGTTCCAACATTTTATAATCTTGGTAGCAACAATTAAAGCTAAGACAGGCTTAGATTTCCACTATTGTTTTTTAAATGCTGACAATAAAATAGTATAAGCTAGAATTGCTTGTCCATAATAAATCTTGATGAGCTGAATGCTAAATGAATGATTAGTTTGGGAGTCACATTTTATTTTGTTTCAGTATATCTCCTCTATGCGACAGCAAAAAGAGTGGAATATCGTAAACAAGCTTTTTCCATCTATTGGGAATCAAGGCCCCTCCTTGCGAAGGGCCTGTCTTTATTGTTTGCAATGGCAGGAACCGCTTTGCTTGCCAGTAGAATTGATATCACTAGCGCATTGTTAAGTTCACTGCTGATTTGGCCGCTATTAGCCTCTATTGTAGTGCTTTTTGCACCGTTACTTAATAAGTTAAGAAGTGTCTATATAGTATTGGCATTGCTTGCCTTACTTATTGGGCTTATCTATTTATAAAGTAAAGAACTATCCTTATAAAACAATTATTGTGAAAAAGGGTTTCGTTGTGCGAATGAAGAGATGTTTATGGAGAAAAATGATAGTGCAAATGGCCTATGCCTGCAAATAAAAAATACCTAATAACATCAGGCTGGACAAAGGCCAGTAAGTTCCTGGCGGCTTTTTTGGGAAGTTTAATTGCTTTAACCTCAGCGGAGATAGCACTACTAAGCAAGCTTGATCAAACTATAGTGGTGTGGACGGCAAGCTATTGTATATTGATACTTTGGGTATTTCTAATGCTACTGGTTTATTGGATTAGAAAAGCCTGGGTATCATGGCTAATCCTTGCAGGCATTACGCTGTTGTCTGCTTTCTTTTTTTGATCAGAAAAATTAACAACAAAAAAATGGTTAAAGACAAAAGAAATTACAATGTGTTTTTCAACGTGCATACCGTTTCGGGTATCGTTATCAGTGTTGGATTGTTTGTTATTTTCCTTGCTGGAGCCTTCGCATTGTTCCAATGGGAGATCGATAATTGGCATCACAATAAGGCTGATCGACCATTTAAAATAGACATTGATTATGACCGAGTACTTGAATTGGTAGAACAACAAGGCTATGAAATGAAAGGGAGAAACCTTGTAATTAGATATTACAAGAACTTCGATTACATAAAAGCCATTGCACGACCTTTGACTGATGAGAGCGACAGCAGCTATACAACGATTGATGCAAAGAATACAGGACTTATATCATTGCATTTTGATCCTGAAACCTATGAAATACTGGACAAAGACCCAGTAGGTGTAATATCCTTAGGGAGATACATCTACCACCTACATTATTTTCGTCAAATACCTATCATTGGCAAGTATTTGGCAGGGTTTGTTGCTTTGTTCTTCGGCCTAGCGATCCTCAGTGGCATTATAGTACATTGGAAGAAAATAATCCTTAATTTTTTCACTTTCAGGATTAAAAGTAGTATCAAGAACTTATGGACAGATGGGCATGTAGCTTTGGGTATTCTGGGACTGCCTTTTCAGTTTATGTACGCCATTACGGGTGCTCATGTAGGAGGAATGGCAGCACTCGCTTCGCTACCCATATTTATTTTTGCGTTCAACAGTGATCCTGATAAGATGGAAAAGATTTTCTATCCGCTGCCTACAGTAAACATGGAAAATTTTCCTGAACCCTCGGAACAAACAGAAGGCCCTAGTATAAATGATCTGCTCTATCCTGCTTTGAAATTACTTGATCCCACTCAAGTACGTGAGGGAGACGTTATATTATTTGATTATGGGAAAAAAGAAGGAAGAGCGCTAGTGCGGTTCCACTCCTTGTATGGTGATGATACTCAATTTACAAATAGATCATACCAATTGATACGCCTGGCAGATGGATTGGTATTGGAAGAAAGCACTCAAGCTACTTTCGCTCATGATACTGATTACACAATTAAACAGTTGCACTATGCACGTTTCGGAGGCTTTTTTGTAAAAATTGTCTACTTTATAATGGCTATTATCACTTGCTATGTGATCCTGTCTGGTGTGATGATTTGGTTGGTAGCCCGAGACAAGAAGACCTATGCTCGCAAAGCGAAGTTCAATCGAAATGTAGGGGCTATTTTCGTTGGAGCATGTATGGGCTTGTATCCGGCCATTGCCTTGTTTTTTTGTCTGGTAAAGTTATTTCCCAGTAGTTTTGAGACAACGTGTAATGTGTTTTTCCTATTCTGGCTGGTCTACACCGTTTACAGCTACATCATCAAAAGCCCTTTCAAGGTCAATAAGCACGCACTGTTGCTTGCAGGAGTGTTAGGAATAGCTATTCCACTCATTAATGGATTAACGACAGGCTTATGGCTATGGAAATCTTACGGTTTGGGATATTCAGATACTTTTTTCGTGGATATTTTGTGGTTAATCATGGGCACCATCACAATGATCTCAGCTTTAATAATTAAACCAGTAGAAAAGAAAAATAAAAGTAAAGAAGAAAGAAAAGTCTCTTATTCATACCAGACTCAAAACGAGTTAGTAGATCTCCCGGAACTTAAATAAAAAATCTATCTTGGCATCAAGTCTATGAAACATTCATAAAAATGGATACTAAAAAAGACTTTGGAAACCAATAGATATCCCATATATTAAATCGTTCAATGGAAGCTTCAGGTATGAATGCTTGAATATGAATTGGTTCCTATCTGCGGAAGACGCAAGAGAAACGATAAAAGCCTGATGTCGGGAATACGATGAGTTCAGGTTGTCAAGTCAAAAGTTATGGTTAAGGAGAATTTACATTCCTCAAAAGCTCAATTACTATTTTGATAGGTTAGAAGTAAGCATTCAGGGTCGCAGACCGAGAGGGCAACTACGAAGATGTTGTGTTAAGACATGATAACAGTGACGATTTTCTTAGTGCAAAAGAGAAATATTTTGGCGCATTGATAGATCGCTATGGCAATCGAATAGGAGACGGAAAATTCAATATTAGTGAACTGTTTTTTAATATGATTTATAGAGTAGCATGGGTTTTGAAACATATGACTCAAAGTTATTAACATAGACTCATAACCTGAAGGTCGGAGGTTTGAGTTTTCCTCCCGTTACTCTGAAAACTAAGCAGTTACCAAAAAGTGGTTGTCTTTTTTGCTGCCTATTTCAACACAGCTATAACAGGTAAAGTTTTAATACAGGGATTTTCATTCAAGCAAGTTCAGGTTTTGGATTTGTTTTCTGTAACGTGAACGAAGAAATTAATTCCCTATTAACCTGCTACATATCCAACCAACCTGTTTTTTCATCTTTTTCTTTTCCCTTATAATAAGTATCGCTGTTCAGTTGAAGCAGTGCGTTGATACTCTTCTAACAGTAACCTGAAAGGATAGTAGCTACTTGCGCTCACCACATTCGTTTCCCCATAATACACCGTAAAGTCATCCCAATGGATGGCTACTTCCTCTGCGTTTTCATTACTCAGGTAAGCCAAGAGATACCCTTTACGGTCTGCAATGATGTCGTTTAAGCTGATCGTTTCGTGTACTCCAATCCCTTGTGCTGCAGTGGTGATCTGTAAGAAGCCCGCTCGCACATAGTTCATTTCCTGATCAAAGAAGATGTAATTCACAAAGGCCTTTGGTGCGGTGCTGCTGTTGCCCTTGCCCGACATATCTATTCCGCTCAGTGTCTCATCAAACACACTGGACGAGCTGCTCACCCCATTCTCTACGCCGCTACCATACGCTGCATCAAAGGAGCTAAATAAGGCATCATACGCGGTACCTAAAAAGTTGTTGTTACTTGGCGCACGTTCGTAGTTCGCATTCACGGTCAGGTCTATTGTATCTCGCTTGTCTACACTTAGAAAGATCATCGCACCCGTCTCACCCGCCTGCAACAGGGCTACTTCATCACCTCCGGCAGTGGTACCATTGGCATCATAGAGATTGGTTTGGGGATTAGTCATATCTACGCCTAGCTCGGTTCCTGATTTTCTCTACTAATAATAATACTGAGTAAAACATAATAGACCAGAAAACTGTGTTTAATAGCAGATAAATGAAAAAGTGATTTTTATTAAGACCTAATTCTAAACCAGGAAAGCTAAAGAATACTCCAATGATTTTTTGAAACAGATTCATACTTTCCCTACCTCCAAATGAAGTCCAGGCAAAAAGTATTAGAATAGTCATTACATTTACTACAAAGTAGATAATTGAAAAAATCAATGCTTTTTTTATCCTATTACTCATAATTATTCTACTCCTTGTTGTTTTAACCACTCGACACGATTTGTTGCAGTCTGTCTGTTTCTACTCCGGGTCTGGCTAAGTCAAAATGAGGGCCATCGTCTGAAAAATTCTGACCTGCACCTCTTAAATAATCTATAATATCTTGTGGGTTGCTTAATAGATCCCCCTCGATATCTACTCTTAGAACATTTCCTATATTTTCGTTATTTGATAGTTGATCAAAAAGGTCGGAATCATCAGCTATTGGGCTACCGATTAATATAAGGTTATCTATGTACTGTCCATCATTTGCCAATTGCAATGCTGCTTGCGCTTGAAGTACACTGCCATAGCTATATCCAGCCAAATTAAACTGTTCACCTTCTGCTAACGGATTGTCAGCCAGATTCTGCCTGATCTGGCTTACCGCATTATCTATTTGCTTATGTTGAACTGGTCTAACACCTAACTCCATCTCACCCGGAGCAAGACCACCAACAAAATTACTCCCAATGCTTCCAGTAGAATAAGTTTCAAAACCAGAGTGTCTATATCGTGAAGTAAATAATATATCATTTACTTTTCCTCCTGTTGCCGCTATAGGAATAAAGCCTCCAATACCTGCTTGAGTAAATGCATTACCAAAACGATTTACGTAATTCCATCCATCAGGATCATTACCTGCACCTGCAACAAAGAATACTCTTTTCCCATCTGGATCAATGGCATTAATCGGATTATTAAGTACAAAATTGTATAATGAAAAGCTCATGTATTCGTGCGCAAGTGGGTCCGGAGACATCCATCGGCCCAAATCAGGCATATAGAACCTGGCTCCAAAGTCATCTAACCCTAGTTCTGCCACTCTTTCCTTACCCTGGAACTTAAATCTCTGCGGCGTACTCGCTGTCCTTTGATACTCTCCAAACTGGCCACCAAATGGGTAATAGTCCGATGCAAACACCACATTCGTTTTCCCGTGATACACCGTAAAATCATCCCAATGGATGGCTACTTTCTCTGCGTTTTCATTACTCAGGTAAGCCAGGATATACCCCTCTCTGTCTGCGATGATGTCATTGAGGGAGATTTGCTCATAATCGTGTGGAGCAGTACGTAACGCTGCGGTGGTGAGCTGCTTA
>JBCCSU010000188.1:0-9335 GCA_039199635.1 Bacteroidota bacterium
AATCCAATTGATAAAATACTCAAGCTTTGCAGGATCAAAGATGTTGACCTCATTTTCATGGGGCGCAAAAGAAGTCTGCACGGCTCCGGTATCGCATCAAGCGGAATTGCACGTAAATGCCCTTGTTCGTTGTTTCTAGTTACAGAAGACTCGAAGCTACAGTTGAAAGAAGCTTTGGTTCCTGTGGACTTTTCAGATCATTCGGGTTTAGCCATGAAACAGGCGATAGAGGCGCAATCGAATAATGGGTTTAAGTTATCTGCCATGCACGTTTACAGCGTACCTAGTGGCTATCACAAAACGGGCAAAAGCTATGCTGAGTTCTCCGAAATTATGAAGTCACATGCTAAAAAAGACTTTAAGAAGTTCATGGAGTCAAATGGCTTCCCCGCAGATATCGCCTGTAAGTATATACTTACCGATGATAGCAAATATGCCAACCTGGCTTATGAATTTGCTGAAAAACAGGACGCAGATTTAATAATCATAGGGTCAAAAGGCCGCACTTCGGTTTCTTCGATTTTAATAGGCTCGGTAGCGGAGAAGCTGGTTTATGTTGATAGCCATATTCCTGTACTTATAGTAAAAAGTAAGGGTGAAAATATGGGCTTTCTGGATGCTTTACTAAAGATTTAACCTTGTCTTAAAATCGTGTGATTTTTAACCATATTTTAATTTACTGGTGTCCGACTAAATTTTTTAAACAAGAAAAAAGTGCCTTTGAAGCGTCCGAGGAAAGTTTTTCCCTCAAAGCTGAAAACTACCCCCGCCCTAAAGGGAGTAATTAAGAACTGCCCTTTAGGGAATTTAAAGGGTGTTTTTAGCGAATGATTCTAAATCAAAAAAACTTTTCTCGGATGCCAGTAATTTTAATTAGTATGAGCAACATTTCAGCCGTACGATGTGTTCGGAATAACAACCGGCTTGCACGTACATAACTCCTAAATAACGTAAAGTATCAGGTATTTTCTAACGAAGCATATAGAATGACTAAGAACGCTATTGGTATTATTGGTATGGGTTGGGTAGGCACAAGTGTGGCCATATCCATTCTGCATCGCGGCATATGCGAAGAGCTGCTACTTAATGATATAAAACCTGAACTGGCTGTAGGCGAGGCCATGGACTTAAACCATGGCTCATCTTTTTATCCTTCTACAACGGTAAAGGCGGCGTCCATTGAAGATATGGTACATTGTAAAGCCATTGTGGTGACCGCAGGGCGAGGCAGTGTACCGGGTGAAACCCGGCTTGATCTGCTTGAGGGAAACCTACAAATAGTCAAGCAAATATCGGCTAAGCTTACCGGATTCAATGGCTTCTTAATCGTAGTGGCTAACCCGGTAGATGTACTGACCTACTTCTATCAAAAGTATACAGGCCTTGAATCAAAAAAGGTAATAGGCACAGGCACTATGTTAGACACTGCCCGGTTACGAAGTATGATTGGGCATAAATTAAATGTCGATGCCAAGAGTATTCATGCCAATGTCATCGGAGAACACGGTGACTCGGAAGTAGTGGTATGGTCTGAAGCCCGGATTGGTGGCATTCGCCTGGCCGATTGGCAAGAATGGAAGCCTGAGTACGAAAAAGAAATTGCTGATAAGGTAAGAACGGCAGCCTATGAAATAATAAAGCTTAAAGGCGCTACAAACCATGCTATAGGACTGGTCACGGCCACTTTACTGAAATGGATTTTTAGGGGCGAAAGGAGGGTGGTTACGCTGTCCAGCATAATTTCTGATGTTTATGACTTATCCGGCGTCGCCCTATCATTACCCTCTTTAGTTTCAAGTCATGGTATAGAACGGGTCATGGAAATCAATATGGATAAAACGGAGGAAGAACAGCTTATGCATTCTGCTGAGGTGATTAGGAAGGCTATAGAGTTGGTTGATTAGCCAATTCGTTTAGTAAATGACGATCTGGAGTTAGGATTTTATGCTCAAAAGAATAGTTGTGCAGCTAACAAACAAGTAGTGTTTTAGTAATAACGGTAAGCTAGGAGAATCTGCAAGCTTATTTTAGGATAATGCAACAAGTGTTGGCTTTAGTAGCTGTGTGGTTGGCCTTCTTCCGTTACCTGCACTACTTTTTCCCTTCCTGACGTAAACCGAGCAGGCTGCCCGACACCCCGTGCTACAAGGAGCCACCGTATCTCAAATAGGACGATGGCCTTTTGGGTAGGAGAGTCGTAAATGTGTGCGGTTTTCTTTGGCACTATTAACGTTTTTAGGCTGAAAAATACCCAAGGTTGGGTATTGCATATCAAATTCTAAGTGCCTTCATTTAAAGCAATCACCTAACAAAGATTAAAATGAGTTCTAATACCGAGCGACCAATTTCTAAGAAACTTGAAGAAAAATTAGTGGAGCTACAAGGGAAATTGAAAGAGACATACGACGAGATCACAATGCTTAGTAAAAGTACTGTTGTTAAAGTTTTGCTATCAAATGAAGTCAAGGATGGTGTGCCAATTAAATTTTCTTTTGAATTGACGGAGAAAGAAAATGAAAAAAAAGGCTCCAAAACTGCATCTAATGCTGAAGAAAAGAATAAGAGTGTAACAGCTAAGTCTAAATCCATTGATGAATTCTTAAATCGACTTGATACGAGGTTGAAAGATCAATATAAGATTACCATTGATTCAAGTAATTTGGAAAGCAGACTCAAGGCAATGAATGAGATAATTGAAAAACGCGTTGAAAAGATTTATAAATCGGTAGAAAAAACTACGGAGGATATTAAAACAGTTCAAGAACTTCAAAGTGATCTAATCAATAATCAGAGTGCCAAGAATTTTTCATTGATTACAGCTGGTTTATTGATTGTCGCGGCAATAGCAAATTATATTTTTCTAATAGTAAAAAGCCCTTTTTCACAACAACTGGATGATAAATATTTGCCCGGTGTTCTTTCGGTCACTTATATACTTCTTGTGATGTCAATAATTATGCCCATCGCGGTGTATTTCATCGAGAGACTAAACCTGTCAAGAAAGCTTAACAAGTAGTAATAACAAATTGGTTATTAACAATGATCGTGATTTTTGTTTCGCTTTTAACAACTATTCTCTGCGTAATCTTACTTATACTTAAAGTAGGGGTAGTTAACAAAAACGAGGTTCAACCCCTCCCACGCGCCAGCAGCAAAATCAAAAATATCTTCATTGAACTGCATAACTATTCTTTTTTCCACAGCCCTGAATCAGTTCAAAAGAAGTATCAGAATTATGTGGGAAGGGATCTGTTACTACAGAAGCTTAAAACAATCCTTCAAAACTCCGAAACGCGAAGCGGAGCTTACTTAATTACTGGCTTTCGAGGAATGGGAAAGACTAGCCTTGTCAGGAAAGCCATTTCTGAGTTAAAGGGTAATAACTACTATACACTAGGGAGGCATTTCCGGCTGTTCCTCTTTTTAATACTTTTCTCTGTAATCCACTGGCAGCTGGTAAGCTTATTGGGTTATACTGAATGGATTCCTCGGATACTATTTACACTTGATTTTCTCGGCCTTTGGTATTTAATCCATCACGATCAAAAACGCCCCAATTTTATACCCTACTATCGCAATAAATATCAATATCCGATCCTTGCCATTCTGAATGAGTTATTTAACTCTTTCATCAGGGTATTTGACCCGGAAATAGACTACTACAAAAGAAGCAAGTTCAAAGTTTTTTTACAGGATCTGATCATTATTACCATCCAGTTCTGGTTGTCCAACCTAATTTGTAATACGCTGGGTATCGCCAGTTATTTAGTAAGGCTTACCATACTGGCTACTGTAAGCTTTAGCTATTTCCTGATTGTTTTTATTAATAATCACATTTCCATTGAAAAACGTGACGCCCCAGAACATAACGGCTGGCTTGTAGGAAGAGCACTGAAAAGAATATTTGTAAATGCCATTAAAAGACTGGATTTCGGCAATAAGGTGACGGTTGAGATATCCCTGTCACAGGACGACCTTAAAGAAATTGATATTCTTAAGCTACTCGCCAAAAATATTTTCATGGAGTATAAAAGTTTAAGAAGCCGATACTTCGCACCTAACCGTATTGTTCTCCCTATTGTAATCACCATTGCTCTGGTACTGGTAACAAGTCTGATCTATTATTATAAACCCTTCTACCGATTCATTAACCAGTTCAGGTACAACTCTGGTTTAGTTCAGTATTTTCCTTCTCAAGGATTATTTCCGGTGGAGGATTCGAAGGTGGCTCAAAATTTCTTTCTCCAAAGAAATTTTATCTACCTTGGTTTACCCAATTCTCAATCCTATATCGACAAGGTTAATCAGAATCTGAAATGGCAGGATATGGCCTCAGGTAAATTGGTTCTGGATCAAGAGAGATTCCGTGTAGGTCAACAGTTAATTGAATTTTATCAGCAGAGGTCTCTTGATGGTAGTGGAGGAATCGGGAATAGGTGGGTCGATAATAGAATTGAGAATTGGCTAGATCAACTTGATAGTCTTGATAGGTATGATTATAATCCCCAGGAATTCCCAGATGCTGCACTGCTCGATGACTTTTTAAGTAAGATGAATCACTATCTTATCAGTGAAAAAAAAGGCCAGGAAAAAACACTTAAAGATCTCATTGATTTAATTAAAGCTAATGCCAACGATTTTCGTCTTTTTCCTGAATCGGATCACTATACCAATGACAAGAAGTATTTTGATGACCTATTAATAAAAATAGATTCATTAAAAGTTCAGGATAGTACAATTCGGTCATCAGCTACAGTTATGATGTATTTTGAGTATATCAAACAGTTGGAAAGGTATCGCAGACACCTTCAAATGCAGAGCGAACTAGGCCGGAAATATCATACTTATATAACCTTAATTAAGGATTCTTTAAAAAATGAGAATTATCCACCTTCCGAAATAAACAATAATAAAGATACAGTCGGAGTGGTTTTGGCATCACTTGTGAAATTATTAAAAGAAGAAACAACTCAAACAAGCAAAATTGAGAATGTCGACAGCATCTCTCTGCTAAGAAGGTTATCAATACTAACAGACTACACTATACTGCTATACTACAGGAAGTTTGTACGTCGCGAGCCTATGGAATACAATCTCGACCCCAGAATTTCACGGGATTTTGCCATCGTCCCATACGTCTTAGATTATCTCTACATTCTAACCTTATTCGCCGCTTTATTAATTCTGGTCATTATTGGTAATAATAGCTGGCGTTTTGGAGTTATCAATCATCGTTATATTCTAAGAAGACTAAGAGAACTGAACGACAATATTGCGGCGGAGATTGTAAGTGAACGGCGGCAGAGTATGCAATCTCCGATGTTTCGCCAGACGTTTAACATTTTTACCCGCCGTAGTAAAAGACAACCCATAGCCGGAGTTCGTGAAATCGAAAATGAACTCATCGATATACTCAGGGAAATGGATCGTATACCCGCCATTTCCACCAGGCCGGAGTTCATTTTTATTTTCGACGAGCTGGATAAAATAGAGGCCCAATACAACGTCAATATCCAGGATAAAGAGGCGACAGAAATGTATAAAAATAACCAGGAAGAAGGTTATTTTTCAACAGAAAGCATAAGAAGGAGAAAAGAGACTATAGCCCGGATTCTTGGTAACCTTAAGCTTTTCTTCAATACAGCACGTGCCAAATTCATTTTCATTGCCGGACGTGAAATGTATGACGCGGCTTTGGCTGACATTTCTGATCGGGATTCATTCATAAGCAGTATCTTCCATGAAATCATCTATGTTGAGAGTTTCTTCAAAGACCCCGGTAATCGTGAAGGTAGTGGAGTAATAGGCCTTACGGAGCGGTATCTCTGTCAGCTTCTCATGCCACGAGGCATACGCTATGGTTATAATCTTACAGGTTATAATCAATACCTTTTAGACCAATATAGAAAAAGAGACACCAGCCTATGGAATCTGAAAACACGGCTGAATAAGGTGAAATGGTTGAAAGTATATTTACCTTACGGTGGGTTTACATTTTCTGCCAGGGAAGATGCTGACCGGAAAAATGAACGTCATAAGGTTATTTATACCCTGCAGCAATTGATAACTTATCTCACTTACAGAGGTAACGGCGCGCCAAAAAAGATCACCAAATTATTGGAAGCTTTTGTAAGGCCCATTACAAAGGAGAAAATGGAAAATCCTGACTTTACTGTTTTTGGTCGTAATACACGCAATTTGTATTTATATCTGAACTATACTGATCAATACCGGCTAGGGCTAACACACTTACTGTTCAAGCCTTTCCTGGTCTCCCATGGCAAACATATGAGAGATTTTGGCGATAAAATGCTCATCGCCACCAGTTTTTTAGTTGACCACTTGTATAAGTATCACAGGGTGGGTTTTTCATGGGAAAACCTTGAGTTGACACCGGAAATTATTGCTATCAATAAATCTCCCGAGCTTCGTAAATATATAGCCCAGCTAATTAATTTCCTTTTAGGAAGCCATATTCAACCTATTCTCAGTGGTCTTCATGAGTTTAAATTTGGGGTTAGGATTGCGATGGAACTGAGCTATGTCTCAACAGTATCCGAGATTGAAGCCGCGGCTTTCAACTTTACACTGGATGAATCACTTTTGCTTAAAAGGCACTACAGAAAAAAGCTCAGAGCTATACAGCAAGGCCAGCATAACGGACAAGAGGACCAGCACTACTATGCAAAGGGATATTTACACAATATCCTGGGAGACCTTCATTTTTACGACCGTGAGTACGATGAAGCGATTCTTCAATATATGGATGGTATCCAATACTTAATCGACCAGCCTAAAATCGAGTATTCCCCTCAGCAGTTTATTCTTGTGATGAAAACCTTACTCAAAGTTGGTTTGACTTATGAGAAAATGAGGGATTACGACGAAGCGATAATGACGATGACTAAAGCTAGTAATCTGATACTGGAAATGCATCATATTCTCAGTGGTCATTTTGGTAAACCGGAAAAATCATGGATTGTAAGACGTCATCAGGAAAAACATGATAAAAAGGTAAGGGAAAAAATTTTCGAAGGGCTTGGTATGTTATACCAACCCTTAGTTGCCAGACTTTATTTAATTGAAAAAGGCAGTCCGAACGGCATAAGCCAGATTGACATTGATAGAAGTAATGCTGAACTGAGAGAAATTTGTGAAGAACTAGAAAATGATCAAAAGTTTTTAATAGAGGCTCAATACTACAATAAAATAGCCGATATCCTTTATTATAAGAACGGCAGATTATATGGTGAAAAGGTTACTCTAAAAGTAGATAGAGGTAAGTACTTTGATGGCCTGGAACCTGATTATGATTCTTACGCTCCTTTTGAAACACCTCAGAACAAAGTAGGATTGGAAAGGCGTTATCCTTTACCTAAGGATTTTCAAATGCCTATTGCTGCAGTTCATATGTATCGCCAGGGTTTAAGGCATTTTATTCGAAAATCAAGTCAGTGGAGTAATATGGATGTGCCGCCTTTGGTCGGCAATCAATCATGGCAGGGAAATATGCTGAATAAGCCAGAGATGCAGTATATCCTTGATTTTTTGATGGGGCACCCCTTTGATCATAAATATATCAACAAAAGCCGCGACCTGATCTTTACATTGGCTTCTTCATTGACCGACCTGGCTGACGCTCATATTTGTTCGATTTCAAGAACGGCCGAACTGAACAAAGGCGGAAACAGGGTTTCTATGCTCAATTGGGAAATGCTAAATAAAATGGTGAGTGGTTTAGATGATCAGGGAGATAAATCTTATCGACTACTTGGGCGCCTGAGTAAGATCCTTAAAGATGATGCTAATAAAAAGGTGCCTTTGGGCAATAAGATTAACCAGACCATATTTCTTTTGATGCTTGGTGGGCAGGCATTTTTACAAGCCAGAAACTTTACTAAATACACTTTCCAACTTCAGAAGATTCTCATGTTCATAAAACGTATTCATGATCATCCTGTTGGAGAAGATGCGCCCGGTGATAGAAAACTCTACATCAGGAAAGAGAATTATGAGCCTTTAAAACGCATATTTTATGAGTGCATGCTTATGGTTGATCGCGCCTACGGACATTCGCGACGGCAGCAGGTATACGAATGGGAAAGGTACTTTGGATTAGAGTATTCGGATGAAGAAGACAAAAGACTGATGTTTGGCAACAGCATGGCGCTGCTGCCGGAAGCTCGTGAAACCATTGTGATCATGGCAGAGCTTTATCTGTACCTCCCTCCGGATGAAATAAACCTGTGTAAAGCCCTGTCGGTTTATTCAACGGCTAACCCTAACAGTATTATTAATAATAGATATAACCGGGTATTTGAGTTGTACTACAAAGTAAACCTTAACTTTCGTTTGTTTAAGGCCGTTGAGGAGGAACTGAGCATTAGTATTCTAGACAACCTGGATCATCAACCTGACCCTGCTGAGATCGATCGAATATTCGGAACATTTGTATCGGCCAAGTTAAATGAGCTTCATCATCTTATAGACCCGAAGAGTGAGGATATACTCATTCACCTCATCAGCGATAGTATTTATTGTCTTATTGAAATTATAAGGAGTTTTAAAACTTTCGGGATCAACTATATTTCCAATTATTCATTGTTAGGGTATGCCCATGATCATCTGGGTAACTGGTGCTCCATTTACCATTATATCAATAAGCTCCATGATCAGTTCTACACTAGTGATAGTTTACAAAAACGCTGTTGTGGATTTGCCGATAAACTGCATGATCGCTTACTGCAACTCATCGAGATCAATAATATCGATTACCTGGACATAGGCTATCATTATAAAATGGCCATACAAAGCTTCTATTCAGTGCTGGAAATGCACAATGGTGGACTTATGTACAAACGCACCATGCAGGAAATGTACTACCTCGATGATGATTATGATGACAACCTCAACCACTTTTGTTCTGCGATTGAAAGACTACGTATTAATACTGGCACTATTCGGCACAAGATCAATGAACTTAAGCAGAAGGTAAAAGAAACAGACTTGTTTGAAGCTGAAGATCCATTTGAGGAGGTTTTTAGAAAGTAAGTAGAACCCTATTTCATCGGATATTTGATATACATCGAGAAACCAATTCATCATTAGCAAGATCGGAGCTAAAGTCAATACAGACATCATCTCAAAATTCCCCTCAACTTATCCCCAAATGCATTGTGGTTTGAATTCGAATGAGTCATCTTTGTTTGGACTCAAATAGCTATATGATGATCGAACTATACCCACTAAAGTTTCATCCCGTTTTCAAAGAAAAAATCTGGGGTGGGAGTAAAATAAAACAAGTTCTGGGCAAAAATGATGTCCCTGCAAATTGC
>JBCCSU010000189.1:0-9331 GCA_039199635.1 Bacteroidota bacterium
AGAACAGATACGCCTGTTTTAATTATGTCCGGATTCAAAGTAGATCAATGAAGTGTAGCCTTTACGGATAGAGATAAGAGATGATCTTTATCTTGTTTCTATGATCTAATAGGGTTCCCAATGCTTTTAAGTTATGAAACAGTATTTATTAATCCTGAAAGGAAAAAAAGAGCTTGACTATTCTCCGCAAGAGCTTCAAAAAAGATTGGAAGAATATAGAAAATGGGTGTCTACATTATCAGATAAATATGTTCAGGACAATCGATTAGAAAGGTCAGGCGCCCACATCAAGAGCGAAGATAATGTGGTCATGGATGGCCCTTTTTTGGAGTCAAAAGAGATAATAGGCGGTTTTATAATCATTAAGTCTACTAATCTTTCAGATGCGGTAGCATTGGCTAAAACCTCGCCCTTACTTCAATATTTCGAGATATATGTAAGACCGATAGTTTGAAAAATAAGCCACTTGAAAATGATCAACCAAGGGAGCTAGCAGATTATTTTTTTCGCCATAGTTACGGAAAAATGGTTGCTGTACTTACCAGATATTTTGGATTAGCACAAATAGAAACAGCTGAAGATATAGTTCAGGATGCCTTAGTTGAGGCGATGGAGAAGTGGAGTATATGTGATATTCCTGATAATCCGGGAGGTTGGTTGATGGATGTAGCTCGAAAAAAAACAATTAACTATCTCAAACGAAATCAGCTTTTGAGGTCAAAAGTGATGCAAGAGCAGGATCAAAATACTTTGGTTTTTCAACAAGAAACGGAAGATGATAGTACATTGAGGCTGATTTTTGCCTGTTGCCATCCGGATCTTAACAGTGAGGCTCAAATAACACTAGCGCTGAAGACATTATGTGGTTTGAGTATTAAAGAAATAGCGAGTGCACTTCTTACTTCGGAGATTACTATAAATAAGCGATTATATCGGTCTAAAAAGAAATTTAAGAGCGGGCAAATTTCTTTTGATTCACCTGCTATTGAAATGCTGGATGAGCGGGTTAGTAATGTTGCTTCTACTTTATATCTTTTATTTAATGAAGGATATCTTTCTGATCAACGTAAATCTCCAATACGTATGGACCTGTGCTTCGAGGCTATTCGATTACTTAAACAGGTGATCTCATCGTTTCCTGATTACTCAAGGCTTAAAGCATTGCTGGCATTAATGCTTTTTTCTGTGGCTCGGTTTGAAGCTAGATTTAATGATAAACATGGATTGATAATTTTGGAAGATCAGGATAGAGAAAAATGGGATCACTCTCTAATAGCGGAAGGCATGCAGAATCTAAGTGAATCAAAAGAGTCCAATCAAATCAGCAAATATCATATGTTAGCTGGTATTGCCGCTGAACACTGCCTAGCTAACAATTTTGAATCGACTAACTGGAAAAGTATACACTGGCAGTACAGAATTTTAGAGCAAATGAATAACAATGTTGTTCTACAATTTAACCGATGTATTGCTGAATTTTTTCTAGGGAAACAGCAGGAAGCTCTTACAGAGGTACTAACTCTAGAGTCAAATTCTAAGCTTAATAGATCACGCTATTATCACACAGTAGGATATTTTTATAGTAAATTAAAGAATAAGGTTAGCGCAAAAAAGTACTATCAGAAAGCTATAAGTTTTTCGCAATCAGATACAGAGAAGGCGCTCATTAAAAAACGCCTATCTCTCATTTCATAGCGCTTCTACGTATGATTTTAAACCTTCAACATATTTTCTAGGTGCACTTTTAAACTGAGGTTTAATCAGCAGAAAGTTCATTAATCTTCCCAGATTACCAAATTTAAGTTTATAGGAAAGTGTGAATGTAGCTCTCGTGTGCTGGTTGTCCTCGTCCAAACGAATTGTACCTTTCATAAAAACGAAGGGAGGCAACATTCTACCTCCTACAACCTTAGTAGTAAATGATTTACCTTCATTCCACGAGGTGATCACTTCATCCATCGCTCCCATGGGAAGAAGATCGCAATGACGCTTTACGCCTACTCCTTGTGTTTGATTAGATATGAGGTAAGATCTTTTAACCAACGGATGGAATGTATCAATTTTTCCAGGAAATTTCAAAATCCTCCACACTTCCTCGATACAAGCTCTAATTCTCGTACTACTTTCCAACTCAGTAGCGTTAATATCAGTTTTTTTCATGGATCAATAAAATTAGAGGTGGTACCCGATATGGATAGTAGCAAAGGGCTGTAAACCAGCAGGGTCATACCTTTGCCCCTGAAGGTCACTACCCGACCTTATGAAGTGTTCATATCGAAAACCTACAAAAGGGTTTACATAAAATTTCGAAGTAGAGGAAAAGAATTTTCTGAATCCTACCCTCGGGATAATATTATGAGCTGTGGCCGTAGTGGTTTTATCTAACCTTGATAGTTTGTATTCGAATAGTAGATTTACAAGTCCAAAATATAGTCCCGACATATTATCCTCAATGAAATAGTCAACGCCTACACCTCCACCTTTTCTAATTTCAGAATCGTAACCTTTGTTCTTGTTTCTGGGATTAAGAAGTTCATCCATCCAACTTGGAAAATCTGCCTTAACTGCATTGGTAAAAATGGAAAAGTGTTTGAGTTTCTTGGTTTCTAAAATCAATGAAATTGTACGGGCACCGAAAGCAGTTGACATGGGATCCGTTTCCATTGCTACACTGCTAAGTTCTCTACTTTGTGAAAATAGTCTTCCGTTTAATAAAGTCAGTAAGATGATTAAATACACTTTTTTCTTTTTCATAATTGTGTTGTTTTAACTATGTCAAGTAGAAAAAGAAAAATGAGACCCTTTCTCCGAAATTTAGTCGGTTTTATTGTTTTCTTTTACTTTAATGATAACTAACACTTCCACCTCTGATCCTAATGGAATTTCAGTTGATGTTACTGTCAATGGAAATACACAATCATTAGCTGTACTTAATAATCAAGCGAATGTTTTAACCTTTTTAGAAATAACCGGATTGAGTTCAGTTGATATTGTAATGCAAAGATCCTCCGGGAGTTCAAGAAATGCTATTGTAAATGCCATTGTAATTAGAGAGTATTCGCCTTCATAAGTATTTATGTCTTGAGAATTTGTTGATCAACAATTCAATTACGCAGCTGTTTTTGTGACATGAAACCAATCATCGACTTTGGCCTGGTCATTTTGATCTGGCTGGTACAGCTTATCATCTATCCTAGCTTTCAGTATATCGATAAATCACAAATTTCTGAATGGCATTCAAAGTATACCATGCTAATTACCATTGTAGTAATGCCGCTGATGTTTGGCCAGGTAGCATTTCACGGCATATCGCTACTGAAAAAGGTAGAATTGTTAAGTGCTGTACAAGCAGTGCTGATCGCTGTTATCTGGATACTTACTTTCTTAAAAGCCGTTCCCTTGCACAATCAAATTCAGGCCGGGCTTAATCTCGATCAGAATATTACCAGCCTGATCCAATGGAACTGGCCTAGAACTGTGTTATGGTCAGTAGTATTTTTGATCTCTTTTTGGCAGTACCGAATAGAGCATACTTGATTTTCTTTGATCAACAAATTTCTGTTGTACCTGTTTTACTATCATGGAAAACAAGAGGTGGATGGGAGTTACCCTTAAAATTGCGGCAGTGTATAATATTTTATGGGGAGCGTGGGTGGTACTACTGCCCAACCATTTTTTTGAGCTTACAGGTATGGAACCGCTAAATCACCCTATGATCTGGCAAGGTATGGGTATGGTAATAGGTGTGTATGGATTGGGCTATTGGTGGGCAAGCTATAATCCAATTACACATTGGCCGATAGTGGCTGTAGGCATGCTTGGTAAATTGTTTGGCCCCGCCGGATTTATTATGAATTACTTTACAGGCGCAGCCCCGGCAGAGTTTGGTTATACACTCATTACGAATGATCTTATTTGGTGGATCCCTTTTGGTTTGATCCTTCGTGAAGTTCACCTTCGTACTAAATGGCGCTTATCGTGGTAAAGAAAGTAAGTTTTTATCTACTCGTAGCTTTTTACCTGTTCGCAGGGATCAATCACTTTATTGATCCCGAGTTTTATTACCCACTTATACCTCCCTATTTTGGGTTTCCTGATTTTATTAATGTGGTCAGTGGTATTGCAGAAATTGTGTTAGCACTATTACTTATTCCCTTAAAAACCAGGAACTATGCCGTTTACGGTATTTTACTAATGCTAGTTGCTTTTATTCCTTCTCATGTATACTTCATCCAAATAGGAAGCTGTATACCTGGTGGGCTTTGTGTACCCGAGTGGATAGGGTGGGTGCGATTGCTAGTTATTCATCCTTTACTCTTACTCTGGGCCTGGAGCGTCAGGATATCAGTTTAATAAAGTGGAGTTCCATTAAGATCAGTAGTCAGGATATCACTCATATAATTCAGAAATGGTCTCATATTCCTGAAGCCTTCGTCTACTACATTCAAAAAGTCTTTTTGTGTTACCTCTTGATCGGTGAAAGAATGCGTAAGGATTAGTTGTTTAAAACGCAGTAGATCTATGGCCGGATCATCTTTGGCAAAACCTTTGGGAGCCGTTTTTACTTGTTCGCCTTCCAGTCCACCGAAATAGTCAATAAACTTTTTGTCGGCTAAAATCTGCCTGAGCGGTTGATCATCTGCCTGAATTTGCGATCGAATATGTTTAAGGTCATCAGAGTTCGGAGCCCAAAAACCTCCGGCAATTATTGATTTTCCACCTGGCTGTATTCTAAAATAATACCCCCCACGAAGTTCTAGAGTGGCCCTTCTAAAACCCCCTGAAAAATGAGTTTGATAGGGAGTCTTGTCTTTAGAAAATCTGACATCACGGTAAATTCTGAAAAGGCTCTTTTTACCACTTTGAGTTTCTATTTGATCATGAGATTTTAGCCGATCCAACAGCTCATCGGCGAACTGGATCAAATTGTCATGAGCTTCTAAGTAGAGCTGTTTATTCTCTTTAAACCAGTCACGGTCATTGTTTACTTTGAGCTTATTTAGAAAGGTCAAACAATTTTTAATATCCATTCTCAGGTTACTTTAATTAGCTCATACTCACTGAACACTAGCTCAGAAATGAGTAGTGCCTTTTTCTTCTTACTCTATAACAAGTGATTTTAAGATCTCTTCTAACTGTGCTACAGCTCCGGATGGCTGCATAATTTTATTTTTCAGGTCGGGTTGGGCAGATATATTGGACGCTTTTCCATCAAATTCACCTAAAACCAAAATAGGCAGATATCTATTAGCCTGCGTTATTTGCTTTAGTATATCCACTCCGTCTGGCGTATTCTTTATTCCACTATTGACTTCAAGGTTGAGAATGATAAGATCAGGGTAAAGGTTCAGATCTTTGATGAGGCTACGTCCGGTAGCGTAGTTCTTAACCATCATTTTCAATGGTTTCGAATGTTCTATTAACGTAATTTCAGAAAGCTGCGTATTGATGGCTTGCAGCATATATGGGTTATCGTCCACTACGAAAATAAGGAATCTTCCAGCTCTTATTTTTTCAGCGGCTAACTCTTGAGGTAACTTTATATCCACCAGAGCATCAGACTCATAAGATTCAGGACTACGATAATTTTTTAACTTTTCGAGAGCAAATGCCATGGAACAGAAAAAGCCTTCTATAGATTATAACAAATATAACAGGTTACCTTAATTATTAAAATTGATCATGATTCGCTTAGAAATGGATACCTGTAGTCTACGGGAGATAGAAAGGTTTCCTTCACTGTACGTGGCGATACCCAGCGTAACAAATTAAGCATTGAACCTGCTTTATCATTAGTGCCGGAACCCCTGGCTCCTCCAAAGGGCTGCTGACCTACTACGGCCCCTGTAGGTTTGTCATTAATGTAGAAGTTTCCAGCAGCGTGCTCTAGCTTTTTCATCGCAAAGTCAATGGCGTATCTATCTTTTGAAAAAATAGATCCGGTAAGTGCATAGTCTGACGTAGCATCTACAAGTTCTAGCGTTTCCTCAAACCGCTCTGCCTGATAAACATAAATAGTAACTACCGGCCCAAATATTTCCTCGCACATGGTGAGTGACATAGGATCTTTGGTTAGAATTACCGTAGGTTCTATAAAATAGCCTTTGGACTTGTCATAACCACCCCCGGCAATTACTTCATTCATCGAATTTTCTTTTGCCTTATCAATATAGCTCGCTATTTTATCAAAAGATCGTTCATCAATAACGGCATTGAAAAAGTTACTGAAATCCTCTGTGCCACCCATTTTTATGCTCTTGATATCTTCCATTAAATAGTCTTGAACATCACTCCACAAATTGTCAGGAATGTATACCCGAGAAGCAGCAGAACATTTTTGTCCCTGGTATTCGAAAGCTCCCCTTGTAATTCCTGTGGCTACCTGCTTAGCGTCAGCAGATTTATGAGCTACTATAAAGTCTTTCCCACCTGTTTCGCCCACAATTCTCGGATAGCTTTTATATGTATTTATGTTTTCCCCAATGGTTTTCCATAAATGCTGAAATACAGCGGTGCTACCCGTAAAGTGCAATCCTGAAAACTTTGGATGCTTGAAAACCACATCTCCGGCTACAGGGCCGTCCACATAAACTAAATTGATCACACCGTCAGGTAATCCTGCTTCTTTTAGCACTTGCATGATCACATTCGCCGAATAAATTTGCGTGTATGCCGGTTTCCAAACTACGGTATTACCCATCATAGCAGCTGATGCAGGAAGATTGCCTGCAATAGCAGTAAAATTGAAAGGAGTAATAGCGAATACGAAACCTTCTAAAGGACGGTATTCTAACCTGTTCCAGACTCCTGGTGATGATTCCGGCTGGTCTTCGTAGATCTGCTGCATAAAAGCAGCATTGAACCTGAGAAAATCAATAAACTCGCAGGCAGAATCAATTTCAGCCTGGAAAATACTTTTTGATTGCCCTAGCATAGTAGCAGCGTTGATCTTGGCACGATAAGGACCGGCTACAAGATCCGCAGCTTTTAGAAAAATGCTAGCTCTATGTTCCCAAGATAAATTAGACCAGGCTTCCTTAGCTCCTAAGGCAGCGTTTATAGCCTGTTCTACATGAGAAGCATCTCCTTCATGAAAATGACCCAGAATATGCTGGTGATCATGGGGTGGGGCCAACGGAATTTTATTACCTGTGAATATTTCTTCAGAACCAATATACATTGGAATATCAATGACTTGGCTGCGGGCAGATTCAAGGGCCTTTTTAACAGCGATCTTTTCGGGTGTACCTGAAGTGTAACTAAGGATGGGTTCATTTTCCGGCAAAGGAATCTGATATACTCCGTTAGGCATTTGCTTTAAAATTTAGGTTTTTAGTCTATTTCAAAGTGCAAATCTAGGCAATAGGCACCACTATGTAAACCTCTTTTAAAGTATATCCGAAAGCTTACTTAAACAGTCTATTTCGTGTGTTACATCTTGGGTGTGAGCTGTTTTATGAGGATTAAAATAGACTTGGTCAATTTTAGCTCTTTTAGCACCGTAAATATCAGCGTTTAGATTATCTCCTATCATCACAGCATCTTGAGGCTTCACGCCGACTAAATTGAGACTATACTCAAAGATTTCTTTTGAGGGTTTCCTATGACCTGACGATTCTGAGGTTATAACATAGCTGAAAAAAGAGTCCAGGCCAGAGGAGCTCAGTTTAATCCCCTGAACATCGTTAAATCCGTTAGTAAGTACACATAAAGTATAGGACTGCTGAAGATAGTTTAGTGTAGATATAGTATGCGGCATTAAACTAGTTCTGATAGGACATCTTTTGATATACTCATCCGATATTTCTAGTGCCAGCGGATCATGCCTGATTCCAAATTCCTTAAAGATTTTTTTAAACCTTTGGTTACGGATATCTTCTCGGCTAATATGACCTTTATTATAATTTGACCAGAGCTTTTCGTTCACCTTTTCAAAGACCTTGAAAAACTCATCTAAAACCACTCTAGGTCGTTCCTTCAAACCATAATCATTATATAATTCAGTAAGCGTATCTCGTGAATTTCTTTCATAATCCCATAGGGTATGATCAAGATCAAAGAAAATAGTAGTGTATTTTTTCATTCAGTTTTGCCAGGTCTTATGCTCAAACTTGTTTAGTGCCAATTCACGATTAGAATACATGGTTTTAAAAGTATCCACATCCTGTTTCAGGATCTGGTCTTTAGATAGAAATTGGAATATCTGACTTATAATTTCAAGCACTTCTTCTTTTAGGGAATAAAACACCCATTGATCTACTTTTCTTGTTGCCAATATTCCAGAGTTTTTCAAATAAATCAAATGCCGTGAGGTTTTAGTTTGAGTGAAATCTAAGATATGCTCCACATCAGAAATACACATTTCTTTATTTTGAAAAATGAGATTCAGAATCCTAAGACGTGATTCATCTGAGCATGCTTTGAAAATTTGCGAACCTATAGACAGACTGAAATTTTTTAGTCTCATGCGTTATCCAAATTTATGAGAAATGAAGAACATTGTAAGGATAATTGCCGTTGTATTGATAATTTCGATAATCCATTATACAGGCTTTGAGGCGACATCCTACATATCTGATCTTTTCCATTTTCTTCTTTACCACTCTTTTTTGCAGTGTTACTTCTATGTATGCGCAAGGGCAAAAGAAGGTAATTCAGCTTTCAGGTATAGTTTTGGGCCAAGATAGTACTTCGGGAATACCGGGTGTCCATATTTATGTGCCAAAAGCCGGCAGGGGTACAACGACAAACAGGGTAGGATATTTTAGTCTACCTGTTCTGCCCGGAGATGAGATGGTAGTGAGTTCGGTAGGCTATGAACGTCAATATTTTCAAGTTCCTGATTCAGATAAAGATAACCTCACCATCATTATAGAATTGGTTTCCGATACTACTTTTCTGGAGACCGTGGAAATCATGCCTTTTCCTACGGAAGAGATCTTTAAGGAGGCCGTGGTGGCATTAAACCTTCCTATTGACAGGGGAGTGACAGGTGATAGTTATAATGAAGACCTGTTAGCACTGATGCTGCGAACCACACCCTATGATGGTGCTTTGAATTACAGGTACTCGCAGGATCTCTGGCAACAAAATCAGGCAAATCGCTTTGGCCCGGCAGCTAACCCATTTTTAAATCCGTTTAATTGGGCTCGGTTTTTCAAGTCACTCAAACGAAAAAACAAAAACTAGTAGATCAAATCAAAAATACTAGAACCATCATAGTGAGTAATACTATGTAGACTACTCCTATAAACCACTTAAATATTTTGAGCTCTTTTCCTTCCATGTAATTTAAGATTTAATAATGGATTACATTATGTGTGCCAAAAAG
>JBCCSU010000190.1:0-9304 GCA_039199635.1 Bacteroidota bacterium
ACTACCAGGCACCAGTGAATAACACCTGGCAGTCAGATCATTTATTTTTTCCCCATTAGCACTAGTTCGTTCACGTTAATTTCAGTGATGTATTTTTTCTCTCCGGAATTAGTTTCATAGTTTCTATGCACCAACTTGCCTTCTATTGCCACCTCTTGTCCTTTTTTTAAATATTCAGAAGCAATTTCTGCTTTGCGTCCCCAGGCCACTACATTGTGCCATTGTGTATCTTCTACTTTTTCTCCGTCTGCATTTTTATACGAATCTGTCGTAGCCAATGAAAATGTAGTCATCGACTTTCCGCTAGTAAGGGTTTTAGCTTCTGGGTCTTTGCCTAATCTTCCAATTAATTGTACACTGTTTCTAAGATTTCTCATGATTTCAAAATTTTAAATGATTAATAAACTTTAAGAAATGTCTTATCGAACTATTTCGATTTGACTGAGGCAAAGTAAGTGGAGTAAAATAGGAAGACTCGGTTAGTAAATGTTTGTATTCGTTTAAATTACAATTGTAAACGTTTGTTGTCGTTTATAATAATGATTGTCAACTTGTTATATTTAAAAATCATATTGAGATTTTGCTATGACAAACTGTAATTTTCACGCGTATTATTTTATAAAATGCGTTGTTAGGTTTATAAATTGATTCTTTGATCCGGAAGTTAACGGTAGAACTTAGTCCTGCTAGGCGCAACTCATACTACCATAATACTCCCGGTATAAATTGATATTCTGTATAATCGTATATTTAAAAAATGATGAAACGTATAAAGAGGCTTTTACCCACTGTGATTATCCTACTGATCTTTGTCAATCTATGTAGAGCTCAGTACAGCGAAATAATCCAAACTTCCAGACCTGGTCAGGCTTTTATTCCTTTTTCCACAGGTAAGTCTGTTTTCCAGGTACAGTCAGGAGTTACGTATTCGGATTTTGATAATTCTGATGTTGACCAAGAAGGCAGCGGCACCGATTTTTTTACGCTATTACGGTATGGTCTTACGGAAGACTTTGAACTAAGATCCACTCTTGGCTTTAACTCGTCAGAAGTGAAGTTTGGTGATAATACCGTTTCCGAAGCTGGGGGATTAAGCACATGGAGTGTAGGAATCAGATATAATATTATAAGCGGTGAAGGCTATAAACCCTCATTTGGAGTTCAAACGGATATTAACTTAAATTGGGTAAGCGAAGATTTCAAATCGGAAGATATCGCACCTATCATAACATTACTGCATACTCAGCAGCTATCTGAAACATTTGCACTTACCACTAATTGGTCGTTAAGCTGGAATGGAAATGACAACAGCACAGCGGGTAATTATGTCCTTAATATTTCATTTCCATTGAGTGATAAGCTCGGCAGTTTTATTGAAAATTATGGAACACTTTCCAATGGCAGTATAACCCATCGATGGGATACAGGACTGGGCTATCTTATAAATAATAATCTCATGCTAGACTGTTCGGCAGGGTACGGTAAAAATGACGGTCTTTCGGACTGGTTTATAGATGCAGGAGTATCCTGGCGCGTGAAATCAAAATGACCCATGGAAGCTAAATCATGTTTGGAATGCGGCACCCAGATCTTTGGCAGGTACGATAAAAAGTTCTGCTCAGATCAATGCAGAAATTCTTATAATAACAAGCTCAATAGTGATTCCAATAACTACATCAGAAATGTCAACAACATCCTAAGAAAAAACAGACGAATTCTTTTAAGTCTCAATCCATCCGGAAAAACAAAATTGCACCGCGATAAGATCGTGGAAAAAGGTTTTGACTTTAACTACCATACCAATATTTACAAGACGAAAGCAGGCGCTACCTATTTTTTTTGTTATGAATACGGTTATCTGGAACTAGATAATAATTGGTTTATGCTAGTCAAAAGGCAAGAATACGTGGAGTAGCTTATCTTACTTATTATTAAGGGGTTGCATTTTTGGTTAATTAAAAAGATTTTAGAGGAATGAAGAGCGTAAGGCCCCTGCTTCTATGCTTGGCTTTAATTTTTGGTGCCTGTGATAAATGCGATGAGTGCGTAAGTGAATTTGATTTTCAATTTCAGTTTATCAATCTCAACAATAATGAGCTTTTTTCAGATTTGGCCCAACTACAGGTGACCGATCTGCGCAATACATCCTTCGAACCGGAGAGAATAGTGCAAGACGAGGATACTATATATTCGGTTGCGCTTTTATATGATGATCCACTCTTAGCGCCACCCGATACCATCTTACTTAGCTACAATAATGCATTAATTGACACAGTAGCAGTAGATATATCTTTTAGTAACGACAGCGACTGTTGTAACAATGTACTTGAAGTAGGATCAGTACGCTTTTTTAACCGCCGAACGAGCCGGCTGATTAGGCCAAGTGGTAATGTTTATAATGTACTCATTGAATAGTTAGCGAGCGTTCACTACGAGATCGTATTTACCCGTACCCAGCTGGTTTAGCAGCTTAAAATGACTCTTTACAGCTCCGAAAAAGGTTTTATGATGATAGTAAGGTACATTGAATTCTTGAGCCGTTTCTCTCACGATCCGCGAAATTTTTCGGTAATGGATATGGCAAATATTAGGAAATAGATGATGTTCTATTTGATGATTTAGCCCTCCTACGAGCCAGGTAAACCATCGGCTGCCATTGGCAAAATTTGCAGTGGTTCTCATCTGGTGAATGGCCCAGTTGTTTTCAACACTACCATATTCATCCGTTTTATAGAAGTCTGTTTCTTCTATTACATGTGCCGGTTGAAATATTAAAGCAAGTTGTAAGCCACATACGAATTGCATCCAGATAAAACCTAATAAAACGATCCACCATGGCTGTGCAACTAAAATCAATGGCAGTATAAGCGTAAGCCCTAAATACCACAGTTTATTAAATATTACCTGACCTAACGCTTTCTTGAGCGTGAGACCCTGCGTAGCCAATAAGTTCATTTTATTATACTTCACTACCGATTCAAAGTCCTTACTCACAAACCAATATATCGTCATGATACCATAGAAAAACCAGGCATAAAATACTTGAAATTTAAAGATCCACTTTCGGTCTTGTTCAGGAGAAAAACGCATTACAGGATTGCTGATGTCTTCGTCATACCCTTCTACATTAGTATATGAGTGGTGGAGTACATTATGCTGTATCTTCCAGTTTATATGATAAGCACCGAGAAAGTTTACCAAAAAACCCAAGGCGTTATTCACTCTTTTATTCTTTGAATAGGAGCCATGGTTAGCATCATGCATGATGGATAGTCCTATTCCTGACATACCAAAACCCATCAAGGTCCACATGAATATTACCGGCCACAGGCCACTCACTACTCCAGTGAGCATTAACATCAACGGGATGAAATAAAGCAATAGCATGAATATCGTTTTAATTTTCATGCTGGTATTGGCATGCTTTGAAATACCGTTTTCCTTAAAGTATTCATTAACACGTGCGCGCAACTCCTGAAAAAATTCAGGCCTATCTTCTCTATTAAATCTTACTACGGGTAGGCTCATTACATCAACTTTTGAGTAAAACTAAGTAATATGCAGTTAGTGTTGTAATATCGTCAATATATAACCAACCACATTATTGTAGAGAGTAGATAAGATCGATTTTGTGACAGAATTTTAAACAGGTTTTTATGAAAATAATCAAGTTCCTTTTCCTCGTTTTATGTTCTCACATTGCTTCCGCCCAGGAATACTTTGACGGTTACATCATTACACTTAACAATGATACACTTCACGGTAGGGTAATGGATAGAGCTAAGGTGCATTTATCACCTTTAATTAAAATAAGATTCAAATCTGACAGAGGTAAAAAGAAAAAGTATAAGAGAAAGAAGCTACTCGGGTATAAAATTGATGGTAAGACCTTCGAAGCTATTTGGGTAGAGGCAACGATGCGGAATTTCAGAACTACCTATACCATTCGACCCGGAGTGGGCGAAAGACTTTTCTTAAGAGTAGTGGAGAAAGGACCACTTATTTATTATCAAGAGGAATTTCAGAGTGAACCTTCCTCCACTATTTTTAACGCTGATTATTTAAGAATATCCGGAAGAAGTTCAATGGTAAGAGCTACCCAAGGAATAGTCGGGTTAAAACGTAAACGTTTGGCGGAGTACTTTAGAGATTGTTCTGAACTAGTCGCAAAAATCGAAAATAAAGAAATTGATACCATTCGGGAGATCATTGATTTTTACAGCGTTAATTGTAAGTGAGTAATGAACTAGTGCCAGGGTAGCCATTTAAACTAAGAGTATGATCCGCAGTCTAATTAGAAAATGTGAGCATATGAATTCGGTTATTGGTATGTGCTTAATGACAATCGTATCATTTTCCTTAAATGCACAAGAACTATACTTCCCCCCCTCCGAAGAAGGTGAATGGGCCACTACGCCCTACGAAGACTTAAATTGGTGTGAAGATAATATTACCTCACTGTACAACTACCTGGAAAATGAACAGACCAAGTCCTTTATCATTTTGAAAGAAGGGCGAATAGTCCTGGAAAAGTATTTTGGATCATATACTCAGGATAGCTTGTGGTTCTGGTTTTCCGCAGGAAAAAGCCTGATGGCCACTCTTACCGGTATTACTCAGCAAAATGAATCTCTAAACATCGAAAATCCCACCAGTAACTATTTAGGTGCTGGATGGACAAGCCTTGATCCCTCAGAAGAAGATAATATTACCGTTCGTAATCAACTTACTATGACCTCAGGGCTTAATGAAGTCATATTTATGTGCACACTTCCCGAATGCCTAACCTTCAGGGCCAACCCTGGTACGCGCTGGGCATATCATAATGCGCCCTACTCACTACTTAGAAATGTATTGGAAAGTGTCAATGGAATGGATTTAAATATGATAACAGCATCATTTATCAAATCTAAAATTGGTATGAAAGGCATTTGGGTCAACTCAGGTTTTAACAATTTTTACACGAGTCGCGCCCGGGATATGGCCCGATTTGGTCTTTTGATACAAGCCTCAGGAAATTGGAACAGCACTCCGGTATTGAGCGATATGGACTATTTTAATGCTATGATTAGTCCATCAC
This sequence comes from Bacteroidota bacterium, assembly GCA_039199635.1. Classification (GTDB taxonomy): domain Bacteria; phylum Bacteroidota; class Bacteroidia; order Cytophagales; family Cyclobacteriaceae; genus Fulvivirga. The sequence goes on from JBCCSU010000190.1 coordinate 5,081, forward strand.
AAAACCTAAATCCGAGCTATGGCTACTTGTGGTGGTTAAATGGACAAGAATCTTATATTTCTCCCAACAGTCCGATATCCTTTGCCGGGCCTATAGCTCCTGATGCACCCACTGATTTGATTACAGCAGCAGGCTCACAAGGCCAATATATTAGTATTTCACCCTCAACGGGTTTGGTGCTTATAAGGCAAGGAGAAAGAAATGATGATGACCTAGCCCCCATTAATTTCTTGAATGAGATATGGAAAAAAGTTTTGGATCTTGAATGTAGCGTCACATCTCTTAATGAAAGTGTTGTAGAGCAGATCATTTACCCCATACCTGCAAATACTATCGTCAAACTAAAAAAGCCTATTAATAATCTCGTAGTATATGATATTTATGGAAGAGCTATACCAGTAGGAATAAATGTTAGTGACCTATTTGTAGATATTTCCGAACTTGCTCCCGGAGTTTATCTTTTTAAAGGTGAAATCAATGGGAGTTCATTTAGTAAAAAAATTTACAAAAGATAGGTGACCGCACAATAGCTGAATTCCACAAATAAAATTCATTGATCAAGCAACCCTTTTCTACTCATTTACATCTAGCTACTGAACTATCAGAAACTAAAACATGCGCAATCTATTAATCTTAGCTATCCTTACGTTGACCTCACAGCTTTACGCTCAAAATTTCGTTTCTATAGAAGGATACATTCAAGATGCCGAAGATGATAGCCCTGTGGCTTACAGTCACGTTATAATTAAAGATTCAGGAACTGGAACAGTAGCTAATGAAGATGGTCAGTTTATCTTTAAAATACCGATCAGCCGAATGCAGGATTCTATTCAGTTCAGTGCCATTGGCTATAAAAGCGAGTCATTACTTGTCACGGATATTAAAGATCGCTCTAACGTTTTAATAAAGTTAAGTCCTGAAAGTAAAATACTTGACGAAGTATTGATTACACCCATAGACCCCAGGGCATTGATCAAAACACTGGCAAATAATATACCTGCCAATTATGGAACAAGCGCAACGAAACTTACCGGCTTTTATCGGGAAACGGTAAAAATCAACGATCAGTTTTACAGTTACCTGGAAGGAGTAATAGAAGCCTATAAAACAGGTTACGATAACCAAAGTATAAAATCCGATCAAGTTAAGATCATTAAAGGCAGAAGGCGTGAAAATAAGATCATACAAGATTCTACACGGCTTCCACCTAACATAAACTCAGGGCCACTCACCATACATTCATACGACCTCATTAAGCGAAGAGCAAATTTTATTAACGCTAAAAAATCAAAATTCTACACCTATGAACTTACAGATATAACTACTTACAACGGTAAAGACATTTATGTAGTAGACTTTAAGGCGACCAAACCCTCTAAAAAAGCAGTAGCGTTTGGGAAACTTTACGTTGACATGGATACTAAAGCTTTGCTACGTGCAGATTATCAATTCAATGCCGCCGGTGTGGAAGCCTTGAATAAAAACGTGACCAACGGCAAAGGGTCCAACTTTATTGTTACAGCAAAGTCGCTCCAGGTAGTGGTAGACTATGAGATTCCAAAAGGAAAAGGTTTGATAAACCAGCTTAGAATAAAAATGGGATTTGATTACTACATCAAGAGTTTAGCTTTAACGGACTACATGGAAATTAATTTGCACCTCATAACTACGGCATCGCAGCGAGGAAATCTCCCTCCATTTACCAAAACAGAAATATTTAGAAGTAAACGTGCTTTTGCGAACTATTTGGGTGAGGAAGATCCCAACTTCTGGGAGAACTATAATATACTAAAGCAAGATAAAAGACTCAAAGAAGTGTTTGATAACTGATTTTTAAGCGACAATATTTTCTATAGCAAAATCAGATACTCATAGTAAAGTACGCATGATTATTGCTTAATTTGGGTTATAATTCAAGCATGCGATTCTTCTTTATAGCGCTTTTTTTTGTATCACTTACGCTCCAGGCACAAAATCCATTAGATAAAAGGATCAAGCCAGTCATTACCTGCTTTGACGTAGCGTACAACGCTTTCGAGTTGATACCTCAATATCACCAAAGAGGAGATTTAGATTCGGTACTTGTTTTTATCAATTATTGGGAGAAAAGATGTGGCGTTTCTGAGTATTCACAACGGGCAAGAACACTTTTTGAAATTGAGCGAAACGTTTTTGATGAAAGTAAGATAGATGCCGCTTTTTTTGAGACACTAACTTCCTTTGTAAGCTACACTTCGTGGAAAAATGGTATCGACTCCGCAAACTATAACCCTTACGAAAGCTATCATCGCTTTTTTGAGGATCCTAATTTGGTATTAAGTTTTGACACTTATACTAGTCTCTGGGCACGGGATCTGCTTTTCCGAATGATCAATAAATGTGACGAGGAGTACCAGATTTTAACCCTTTATGCAGAAAAAATAGATGCTTTTTACGCCTTACTGAATGAAAACAGCTGTCCAGGATCTAAAATGGGAAGTATCTACCGAATGAAGTTAAATGAATCCAAAAAATTACCTGATTTTGACTGGGGTTTAATTGCAGGGTATTGGATACCGCAGGGCAATGCCTCACTGCTGGGTAATCACCCCTCCTTAGGAATATACGGTGGTCTACAAACCAAAAGATGGCTTTTCAATTTCACAATATTATTTCGATTCTTAGCCGCAGAGAACGAGTACTTTGTAATTGAAGATGGTGTAGAATTTGAAACCGATCATTTTTTTGGCGGATATATAGGGGCAGATATTGGCTATCAATTGATAAAAAATGATAAATCTCGGCTTTATGCTTTATCCGGTATCGCCTTTGATGGTTTTGATGCCTTGGCCGGTGATGAAGATGAACCTTCAAAAACGATCAATAGCCTTAACTTAAATTTAGGGATAGGTTATCGGCAATTCATCACAGACAGTTTTTACATTGGCGTAGAAGCCCGACAGAATTTCGTGAATTATAGGAATAGCGGGGGTACGGATTTAAGCGGCAACACGCAGTCCATCAGACTGTTATTTGGCGTTATGGATAATGCTATTAAAAATCGGCGTTTGAGAAATCTAAGAGCGAGAAATTAATAAGTACCCAACTCATCCATATATTCTTTTACTTCTGATCTTTTCATATAAAACACCACGCCTAAAAGTTGTCTTCCTAAGCCGTGTTCTATGGTGGTTTTATCGGCATCTCGCTCAAACTCCCGATGAAACTTCTTTGAAGTCACATATTTGATACCCCACCATAACATATGGATAGATGGTTTTTCACTGTAATATTTAAAATGAGCCATTTCATGACCAAAAACACCGATTTGCCCATTTAGCGGTAGTCGTTTCAGGAACACATTTTCACTGAGCAGCAAGACATAAGTATGATTTTTCCTGCGCTTAAAGATATTACCAAAAGCCCAACTAGCTGTAACAGGGTGTTTTACATTCTTTTTGTATTTGATCTTGAACTTATGGCCCTGTAGCTCCGGGTAATGACTTAAAGCAATATTCACCGCTAATTCTAATGGATCTCCTTTTGCCTGAACACTAAAATCATTGAGCTCACGCAACGAGTCCAACTGATCACGATAAGTAATCTCATCGTAATAAGTATGCTGAGCAACAACTACACTTGATACTAATAACGATAGAAAAAGAGTGAAGAATTTACACATTGATCAGGCGTAAAAAATTGATTAACAGCCAAATAGATAGTGTAAATATACGAAGAAAAGCGGTTTCCGTTGCTTGAGTATTAGCCGGCTCAAAGAATAGCGTTTAGCTTAGACCTGATTTTCCCAAAGCACGTTGAAAATGGAAATAGGAAGATCATTTTTATTCCTGGCATTTACCTGTGGCAGCGGCAAAAACCCCTAACAGGATGACTTACTTTAGGGCTCACTTGAAATTTAATTCGCCCGTTACTCAGTCGTGGTAGTACTAGGTTAGTTGCATGGTATTAACTCAAGTCCCTGGTGGTAATGTGGCGATTAATAGTGGTATATGTTCTCAGAAGACCTTGTAACGGGCAAGATTTTTTTGGTTCCCTGCCGGCCGGTCAGGCTGGGTTTTTTGATCGATTGCAAAAAATGAACAATCTGTAGATCATTGAGAACCCCGAAATAGATCAAAAACTATGAAATCCGGGGTGCGTCATGCTGAGCGTAGCCGGTAAAAACTTCCATTTTGAGGGGTATGGATAGATTTTACACGAAAAGGAATTATCAAGGATAGCCTA
>JBCCSU010000191.1:0-9268 GCA_039199635.1 Bacteroidota bacterium
AAGACACTGGGAATCAAACCATTGACCAACCTGATCCCGAAACTAAAACTAGCCAATTACCTTAGGTAGCTGTGGTGTGCCTGAAAAAAATTAACTCGCTCATAACCAGTTGTTTAAATCAAAATCGTGTCAAACTCGGGAGGGCATAAGAGTTTTATCCTTCTTATCGCAGTAGTTGCTATCGTCTTTTTTTCTGCTAAAGCCGTGTTTGTTAAAATGGCGTATGCCTATGATATTGAGGCCGTCCCCTTACTATTACTGCGTATGGCTTTTTCACTCCCGGTGTATTTGATCATAGCGTTCATGAAGAAACCTAGCCGACCGAAAGAGATTCATGTTAAAGACTATTTCTCGGTTATTTTTCTTGGTTTTATTGGCTACTATTTAGCTAGTCTAACTGACTTTTTAGGTCTTGAGTTTATTAAAGCGAGCCTTGAACGTATCATACTTTTCATCTATCCCACACTAGTTATTCTTATTACATGGATCTTTTTAGGAAAAAGGCCCAGCAAATGGCAGATCGTGGCTATTGCTACTTCTTATGCCGGTATTCTAATTACTTTTTCTGCAGAACTGGAATTTTCGGTAAATAGAGATGATGTATTCATAGGTGGGTTGCTTGTCTTTCTCAGCGCACTCTTTTATGCGAGTTACCTGGTTGGGAGTGATTGGCTAATTCCAAAATTTGGATCGGTGGCTTTTACCTCATATGCCATGATAGTGTCTAGTTTATTTGTTTTTATTCATTTCGGATTTACCCAATCGTTAAATTTATTGGACTATCCCATTGAAGTTTATAGTCTTGCTTTTGGAATGGCCATGGTTTCAACAGTTATTCCATCTTACCTTGTTTCCATCAGTATCAAACATTTGGGAGCTTCTACTTTCTCTATCTTGGGAAGCCTGGGCCCGATTTCAACGATAGTATTAGCTAATATCTTTTTAGAGGAAAGACTCACCATTTTACAAATATTTGGAGCAATGATCGTAATTGGAGCTGTTTTGATCGTTACACGTGGTAAAAATTAATAGTGGGTTACTTGCAACTTACAGTTTAAACTAGGTCATCATCTATAATTCTCGTTCAAGTAAAACCTATCTAAGGTATCCTTGATAATTCCTTTTGGGCCGAACCAATCTTTTTTACAAAATGAAGTTTTACCTGTTACAATAAGAATAATATACCTCGGATTTCATTATTTTGGCCTATTTCATGATTCCTGTTAAATAGCTTCTATACCACCACGTTCACTATTTTTTTTGGAACAACAATCACCTTTTTTGGGGATTTGCCATCAAGCCATTTTTGAATCACTTCATTATCCAAAACCTGTTTTTCAATATCCTCTTTAACCATATCTACCGGAAATTTCAGTTTAGCGCGCATCTTTCCATTGACTGAGACAGGGTATTCGTGTTCATCTTCAACTAAGTAAGCTTCATTATAACTTGGGAATTCTGTCTTGGTAATACTATTTACGTGGCCTAGTTTATGCCATAATTCTTCGGCAATATGTGGGGCATAAGGCGATAAAACCACCACTAAGGGTTCCAGGATGGCGACCTTATTGCATTTCAAAGCGGTTAGATCATTTAAACAGATCATAAATTCACTTACTGATGTATTAAATGAATAACGTTCAATATCTTCCTGGGCTTTCTTAATCGTACGATGAAGTATCTTAAGTTCTTCTTTAGTAGGTGCTTCATTAGAAACGTAAAACTCACCACTTTCTTTATGAAACAGGTTCCAAACTTTTCGCAAGAATTTAAATACTCCGTCTATGCCATTGGTGTTCCAAGGTTTGAATTGCTCTAGCGGACCGAGAAACATTTCGTATAACCTCAATGTATCTGCCCCATAGCGATCAATGATCTCGTCCGGATTGACTACATTATATTTTGATTTTGACATTTTCTCCACTTCACTGCCGCATAAATAGTTTTTATTTGCCTCTGGGATAACTACAGCGTTTTTTAGTTCAGGTCGCCAGGCTTTAAATTCGTCTACATCTAGTATGTCATTCTTTACCATGCTAATATCCACGTGCATTGGAATTATTTTCTGTTCCAATACATTTTCAACGGACCATGATGTACCGTGCTTATGATTGAAGCTCGTGAGTTCTCGCTTTAATATTTTCTCGATGATATCTTGCTCTGCACGGGTAAGGTTTGATTTTTGAATACGATCAACTATTCCTTTGGAAAGAAAAACCTCTGGCATCAGTTTATCATCTCCGCTTAAAACCAATCGATATACAAAACTAGATACTCCCTGTATCATACCCTGGTTGATAAGTTTCTTGAACGGTTCTTCATGGCTTATTAAGCCACGGTCGTAAAGAAACATATTCCAAAAGCGAGAATACAAAAGATGGCCGGTGGCGTGTTCCGTCCCACCGAGGTATAGGTCCACCTGTCCCCAGTAATCTGTAATCTCTTTGTTAGCAAAAGCAGACTCATTATTAGCATCCATGTAGCGTAGAAAATACCAGCTTGAGGCGGCCCATCCTGGCATAGTGGTTAACTCTAACGGATCTCCATTATAGGTCCAGTTTTTAGCTCGCCCTAAAGGCGGTTCCCCAGTTTCGGTCGGTTTGTATTTGTCAATAGCAGGAAGTTTTATTGGCAAGTCTTTTTCATCTACTAGGTAGGGGATGTCTCCTTTGAAATAGGCTGGAACAGGCTCTCCCCAGTAGCGTTGACGGCTGAACACAGCATCACGCATTCTGAAGTTTACTTTAGATTGACCAAATCCATTCTCTTCAGCATATTCTATTGCTTTTCGTGTGGCTTCCTTAGAGGTGAGATCGTTTAAGATGCCCGAATTAAACATTGTCCCATGTTTGAGGTCGGTAGGATTATCTAACTCTTCAGAGCCTTTAATGACTAGTGTTATGGGCAGGTCAAACTTTTTAGCAAAGCGATAATCACGATCATCGGATGAAGGTACAGCCATTACTACACCCGTGCCATAGCCAGCCAATACATAATCTGCCACCCAGATCGGAATAGGTTCATCAGTGAAAGGATTAGTTGCATATGAGCCCGTGAATACACCGGAAACGGATTTTACATCCGTTTGGCGTTCTCGTTCAGAGCGGTTTTTAGCCGCTTCCACATAAGCTTTTACCTCATTTTCCTGTTCTGCAGTGGTCAGTTTATTGATCCATTCATGCTCTGGAGCCATCACTATGAAGGTAACCCCATAAATGGTATCAGGTCGCGTAGTAAAGGCCGTTAAAACCTTTGAATTATCCTCAACTTGGAATTGGAGTTCACAGCCGTAGGACTTACCAATCCAGTTGGTCTGCATATCCTTCATGGGTTCTGACCATTCCAGGTGGTCGAGATTCTTCAACAAACGATCGGCATAAGCCGTAATGCGCATCATCCACTGTTTCATCTTCTTACGTTCTACGGGGTGACCACCGCGCTCCGAAACTCCGTCCTTAATTTCATCATTAGCCAATACGGTACCTAAGGCCGGACACCAATTTACTACAGCTTCTGAAGGAAAGGTCAAACGATAATGTAGCAGCGTCTTCAACTGATCTTCTTCCTCCCAACTGTTCCATTCTTCAGCGGTAAAGATCGGAGTATCATCATCACTAACCGTGCTTATATTTTGGTTTCCCGAAGCTTGAAACACGGCAATTAGTGTTTCTATATCTTCCGCTCGATCAGTTTCTTTATTATACCAACTATTGAAAAGCTGCATAAAGATCCACTGGGTCCATTTATAGTACTCGGCCTGATGTGTTTGTACTTCACGATCCCAATCGAAAGAGAACCCGATGTTTTTTAGCTGCTCTTTGTACCTTTTTATATTTTGTTCAGTGGTGATAGCGGGATGCTGCCCGGTTTGAATGGCATATTGCTCAGCAGGTAAACCAAAAGAATCAAAACCCATGGGGTGAAGAACATTAAAACCTTTGAGCCTTTTATACCTGGACACTATATCTGAAGCGATATAACCTAAGGGATGGCCTACGTGCAGCCCGGCACCGGAAGGGTAGGGGAACATGTCCAGCGCATAGAACTTAGGTTTTTGAGAGGTGTTCTCAGTTTTATAAATATCATTTTCAGCCCAGTACTGCTGCCATTTCTTTTCGATCTTTCGAAAGTCGTATTCTGCCATTATTAGATGGATAGAGCATAGTTAAACAAGTTGCAAAGGTAGAGATTTGGGGTTATCTAAAGCTCAAATCACACTTCGAATATTAAAACAGGAGCCAAAAGAATACCGTTATGAAGCGCGTGTAATAGTATACTCCACCGCAGGCCATATTTAATTCGAGTGAATCCTAAAAATACCCCGATCACCAGCTGCGGAAGGGTGAGCAATGGCATGATCCATAAAAATGATTCATATTCCTCAAAGTTGGTAATGTGTACAAAACCAAAGACCATTACGGATAAGTAAAAAACATACGGAAAAACGATGGACCAGTACTTTCGTACTTTTCTAATTTTTGAGAAATGAGAAAGGTTTTGAGCGCTTTGCACAATTTTAAAAGGAAGAGTAAAATAAAACGCGAATCTGTAGGTGATAAAAAACCTAAAAAAGAATTCTTCCAGTAAGGGTGCCAGAATGATACCAAAAACCGCAAATAACACCGGTGATTCGTCCAGTAATTCCTCTAACTTATGATCTCCCAAATCCAGGTTTGTGAATTCCTCTAATAAACCAGTGAATAGAATTATCAAAAACATGATGGGTAATTCTATGACTAGAAGTGCCACCACACGTTTGAATTTTTCCTGGTTCTGGAGAGGCCTTGAACCCTGGTCAACAGGATTTTTGATAAAAACTTTTAAAGCATTTAGCTCCGCTATTATTGAAGATCGGTTCGGAAAAATCAACCTACTTCAGGAGAATTAAGAGATCCGACACGTCTTTACTCACTGATTGATAGCTACTTGTGGCTTCTCGCAAAGCTGCTTTTAAGTATCCCGGTACCTTTTCTCCTTTTGCAATTTTACCCTCAACATCGCTAAGCAGTGTACTAAGTTCTTCATTTATGTTTTTCTCTTGGAGATTAGCGGAAATCGATTTAATGAGTTCTAGCTCTTTACTGATCTTCAACGTCTTTTCCTTTTTCAATTCATTTTCAGCGTATTGAGGTTTAGTCCCAAGGCAATTATTAAAAGCTGCTACCATTTCTTCTACATTGGAACTCTTGTAGGTTTTATCTTTTACGCCAGCTTGCACAGACGGACATTCGCTTACAAATTCAGAAACAGACTTTTTAAAAGTGATGTTAGGTACTTCTATTCCTTCGTTGGTTACTTTATATAGAAAGCGAGATCCAAAATCATAGTTATTTTCTGTCCTAAATCGATAAAGACCTAAATAGCCCGACATGATCACTTCCATAATACGATACTTTGCTCCAAATTTAATGGTTTTGTAGTGCACATTATCGGCGGTAAACCCCACCATTTGGAAGGACTTAAATCGCCTTTTACCTTCATCGGTCTTTAATGTTATTTCTTCAAAAAAATCAGCGGGTAATAGAATGTCAATGCTGCCGGTGAGTGTATCTCCGCTGGTTAGATATATCTTATCGTCTTGAGCCAATATGGTGGTAGCAGAAAATAGTAAAAGGTAAAAAGCTATTAGGTTTTTTATCATGAAGTAAAAAAAGCAAAAATAAGAGAGAATCAGGCAGTGAAACTAGGTCTTTTTCGACCTACCTGAATCTTTCAAGGCCTTATTCAAGATCCATTCTATTTGCCCGTTCGTACTTCTAAATTCATCAGCAGCCCACTTTTCCAGTAGTTTAAGCATTTCCGGATCCAACCTAAGCACAAATGGCTTCTTTTTAGCCATAAACGTTTTGCTTAGATTCCTGGATTTTCAAGACCATTAACTTCAATTGATCCGCTTTTTGAGTGCCAATTAAAAGCTTTTTTCCATTCTTGAAAATGAGCTGTAATCCCATATTTCCTTTGGTGTTTAACCCGATGTTTTTTCTCCCGCGGTAACGATAACCCCAACCACCGTACTCTGAAATAGGGGAGTATTTTCTTACATAAAAATCATTGAGTTCATCAAAATTCACGCTTTTCCAACTTCTGATAAATGGAAAATATTTATAACGAATACCTTTCTCATCTATTTTTGTTTCCAGTTTAGCGGTAAATAGCATCACTGTCACAGCGCCTAAGACCGAAAAAAATAAAGCGGAAACTACGATAAGGGTTAGGTCCGACATAGGTTTATCACCCCGCGGTTCGCCCAGTATCAATTGCTGGTAAATACCCGGTAAAAAGATGCTGAGTATCAACAGGTCTACAGCAATGAGTAGACCTATTAACCACCATTGATTCATTTTTTGTTCTTCGTTGAAATGTTTCATAATTCCTATCGAACACGTTCAAAAAGAACAGTCATGATGCCGTTATCGCTGGCAAAGTTTACCACCCTCCAGCTTTGAGCTGACATCTCATTCACACGTTTTTCGAACTTCTCCAATTTTTCAAAGGTCTTAGAACTTAAAAATTTGTAGTTACCCATAGCTATTAATGATTTAACGTTCCGGAGTTAACGACCGGCGTAATGTCCTTATCCGCACAAAGTACTACCATTAGGTTACTTACCATAGCGGCTTTGCGTTCTTCGTCCAAGTCAATAATCTCTTTTTCTGAAAGCTGTTCCAGGGCCATCTCCACCATACTAACAGCGCCTTCCACAATTTTATGACGCGCAGCTACAATAGCCGTAGCTTGCTGTCTTCGAAGCATGGCTCCTGCTATTTCTGAGGCATACGCTAAATAACCAATCCTGGCTTCTATTACGTTTATACCAGCTATGTCAAGTCGTTGACTTAACGTTTCTTCTAAAGCGTGGTTAACCTCATCCAGCCCAGACCTCAGTGTAATTTCTGCTTCACCATCCTCAAAATTATCGTAGGGATACCGGCCCGCCAGCTTTCGTACAGCTGCATCACTCTGTATCCGCACGAAATTTTCATAGTCATCCACTTCAAAGGCAGCTTTATAGGTGTTCTCCACCTTCCAGACCAAAATAACCCCGATCAAGATCGGATTTCCCACCTTATCGTTCACCTTTATTCGCTCACTGTCAAAGTTTCTGGCTCGCAGTGAGATATTCTTTTTCACATAAAATGGATTGACCCAAAAGAATCCATTTTTCTTAACGGTGCCTTTGTAATCTCCAAAAAGCACCAGTACGCGCGAACCGTTGGGGTTTACAAAGAAAAATCCTGGTAGCATAATCAGTCCTACCAATAGACCAATGGAAGGTACTGGGTTCTTAAAAGCAACGATTGCAAAGATGGATGCACCTAAAAGCACTAAAACAATAATGAGCATAACATAGCCCGAAATAGGTTTATTTTCTTTTTCTACATTCATAAGAGTGATATTAAAATGATATCAAAAATATATTACTTTAAATCCAAACGGAATTAAGTATTCAAAGGTTACAACTGGCTTCTTTGGATATGTTATTTAGGTCAGGTTATTTAGCGGTGAATCCACAATCATCGCATGGTCCGATATAATCCAAAAACTTGGTTCTCTCTTATTTTTCATGCCTACAGCAGGCAGGTAATGCGTACATTAATGCCGGCTTTATTTTTCATGATATTATATACCACCGGCTTAGCGTATCTTGATCTGGATTATTTTAAGTGGAATTTTAGAAGCACAACAGCAGTTCATTCATTGCTTGGTATAGTATTGGGTTTATTTCTGGTATTCCGGGTAAATTCGGCTTATGATAGATGGTGGGAGGGAAGAAAGTTATGGGGGAGCCTGGTGAATAATACCAGAAATCTAGGATTGAAATTGGCTGCTTTCCTGCCTGGTGATGACCAATCAAACCGGCAGTATTTCGCCCAAATGATCCCAAATTTTGTAATTGCCACCAAAGAGCATCTTCGAGAGGGTACCAAGGTTGAAGACTTAGATTTGAATAAAGAGGATCTAAGTAGGATAGAGGGTAAATCACATATACCGAACATGATTATTTTACTGATCTACGAAAAAATAAATGCGTTATACAAATCTGAGATACTAACGGGAGAGCAATTCTTTGTTTTAGATAAAGAAGTAAAAAGCTTTACAGATATTTTGGGTGGATGCGAACGTATCAAGAATACACCTATCCCATATTCCTATAGCATGTACATTAAAAAGTTCATTTTTACTTATACTATAACGCTACCTTTTGCCTTTATTCATGAGTTCAACTACTGGACGGTTCCTATTGTACTTATGATCTTTTACATCCTAATCAGTGTGGAGATCATCGCTGAAGAGATTGAAGATCCATTCGGGGTTGATGTAAATGATTTGCCCATTGAAGACCTGACTGAAAAGATCAAACGTAACGTTCGCGAAATATTGTTAAAATCTGAGAATATTTAGGTTTTACTTGCGAGATAATGAATTGTTTACAACAAAGTTTTTGTTCACGTAGATCGCACGACCTTGATTGGTAATACCATTTATTTCAACTTGGTAGGTACCAGCTTGATCTGCCGTATAAAACTCAAAAACCGCTTTTCCATCATCACTTACAGTGGCTTTAGGATTCCAATAGAGAGTATTTCGGTAGTCAGGAATTCTTTCCAACTTTTCCTTATCCGTGCCATAGTTAGGTGAGTAAAAATCCCTTGGTGTTTGAATTCCTTGGTAGGCTTTCGCCAGTAAATACTCCGGTAGGTTCACGCCACCTAGGTTTCCTTTGTAAGTTATAAAGTTTATTATACTCGGGGCACTTGTTCCATTGAATAAATAGGAATCCTCTATTATTTCGATGGTCTTTAGCTTTAAGGGATCAAAGTCGAGTATGAAATCGGTATCTTCGATTGGTACATCGTCTAGAAGTAAGAGTGCTGGTATTTGTTTTTCAGTTTCGTTATTAAAAACAAAGATTTTAAATTGGCCTTTCCTTTTCTTTATGAAAGCCGCTCGAATATATTCAATAAATAAATCGTTAATGGTCTCGAAACGCGTATAGTTATCAAGTTGATAAACATGGTCAGGTCGGCCGTAAAAGCGTGTAGAAGTGCTGTATTTGGGAGTATTTACGCCATTGATTTTACTAAACTCTCGATAAATCTGAGAAAGTTGTATGTTGACATTGAGTTTTTCAAATGCTTTTCTTGAAGTCAATGGAAAAGCGTTTAGGGGGCTGGTTTTCTTTGATCCTACTGAGAAAGGTGACATAATTTCAATTTGACCTTGCTTGAGCTGAATGCTTCCATTAGCCTTAAAAAGTAATTGCTGT
>JBCCSU010000192.1:0-9137 GCA_039199635.1 Bacteroidota bacterium
GTCTTGGCGGCTGATACTGATATTGAGCTATAAGTGATCTTGCTGAACGAGGGATAGATACTTAAGTTGAGCAAGATCGTTACTTTGGCAGGATGATTCGCTAAAAAAGACTACCGGTCAAAAAAGATCAAGGTATCCTCCAAATGTTCCTGCCAGTATTCCCAGGAATGGCCTCCGGGAAACTCTTCGTAAATATGATCAATTTGTGCCTCCTTTAATTGCAGATGAAGTCTTCGGTTATAATCAATTAAAAGATCTGATTCCCCACAGTCTATTCTCAGAGGAGGTAGGTTTGCTCGATGATTAGATATGCCAATAAAGGCATTTTCTAATTCTTTGCTATCATTATAATATTCACTTAAGGGTTCTTCGACAAACAGCTTCATCTGCTGTATTTCTGTGATCGAACTGTGTGCAGAAATACCATTATATTTCTGGCCATACCTTGCTCCAATTTTGAGTGCCCCAAAACCACCCATCGACAATCCCGAAATGAAGTGCTTTGACTTAGCAGACACTTCCGGTATATTTTCTAAAACTGCCTGAGGCACATCTTCGGCTATCCACTTTTCATAATCCTGATCTCCATGAGGCAGGTACCCGGAACCATCGCCCCAAAGTCCATCGGAAGGCATAGCCAATACCACAGGCTTTATTTTTCCTTCATCTATTAACTTTTGAGTGATATTGTGGGCATTTCCCTTAAAAGCCCATACCCAGCAGCTTCCCCATACACCATGCAGTAACGTCACTACGGGGAGATCTTTATGTTCACCTTTCGGTACAAACACACAGATGTCCCCCCTACCCTTTAAATTGTTCGACTTAACAGTAATGAAACGTAATCCGCCCAGCTCAAAAGATGGGTTGGAAACTTCGGTGGTTTTAAATTTTGATTGTGCCATTAATCAAACACAATTACGCCTTTGGCGTTTCTCCCAGCAAGCATATCATCAAAGGCATGTTGCAAATCTTCTAACGGGTAGGTTCTGGTAATCATTTCATCCAGCATCAAATCACCTTTTTCATATAAGCTCATCAATTTAAAAAAATCTATTTGAGGCCGACAACCTCCATACAATGGATTGATGTATACTTTGTCCCACTCAAATAAGTTCATGTCAATCGTAATTTCTTCTTCTATACCACTAACCTGAACAGCCGTGCCAGCGTTGCGTACCATGGCCAAAGGAGCAGCTCCCAGAGCAGGAATGGCAGTACATTCAAAAGCATAATCAGCCCCACGGCCCTCCGTCATTACCTTTACCTCATCCGCAGCACACATTAAGCCTTTATCCTCTTTATCAGCTTGTATGGTATGGGTAGCTCCAAATTCTCTGGCCATTTCCAATCGGTCTTTGTTTATATCTATGGCAATGATCATAGAAGCCCCAGAAATCCTACATCCTTGAATCACGTTAAGGCCAACTCCCCCCGTGCCCAATACCACAGCACTTGTTCCGGCCTTCATTTTGGCCGAGTTGACCACTGAGCCATAGCCCGTCATCACCCCACAGCTTACGATAGATGCGGAAGGCATAGGAATATCGCCCTTCATTTTTACACAGGCTGATGATTTGACCAGGGCATACTCGGAAAGGGTTCCGATATTGAATGAGCGCTCAATAGTGTTTCCCTTCCACTTTGTGCCCTCTAAATGCGCATGACCGGGCGTATATCCATTTCCTCCGGCCGTCACTGGTGAATTATTTTCGCAGATGTGTTGATTACCCTCCTGACATTGAAAACAGCTCATGCATGGTGTGGCCCAGTTGAGAATGACTTTATCACCTTCCGCCAAATTCGATACGTTAGCACCCACTTTAACCACTACTCCGGCTCCCTCATGCCCCAGCACGATTGGCTTTCCCCAACTGAGGGAATCATGGTCGGTATGGCAAAGTCCTGCCGCCTTGATTTGTACCAGCACTTCATCCCCCTTGGGATGGGATATTTCCGTGGTACTCAATTCAAAGCGACCATCACCGAGGCCTATTGCTGTTTTAGATTTCATTTTGTTCCTTCTTAAAAACAAAAATGCAAGCTTCGTTACTTGAAGTAATAGCCTATTTTGATAAAAAAATAGTCTATATTGTAACTATGATTGAAATAAACTTCAAAACATCTACATAATTGAATAATCATGAAGGCGATTATTGAAAAGGTAGGGATTCCTGATCAGTGCGGAATTCATGCCTTCGTATTTGAGAATACGTATTTTGATATGCCTTGGCATGTGCATCCTGAATATGAACTCACGCTCATATTAAAAAGCGCTGGGATCAGGTACGTGGGCAATAATGTGTCTGATTTTACCATTGGCGATCTGGTTTTACTCGGTAGTAACTTACCACATTGTTGGAAAAATACGGAAGACCATAAAACCATGAGTCGTTCATTAGTCATACAGTGGAGTAAAGAGGTAATTCATGACCTCCCCGTGTTTGACCGAATATGGGATTTGCTGGAAGAGGCGCAGCGCGGTTTATTTTTGCAGGATAAAGATGGAAAAGTTGCTGAAATGATGCACACCATTGTAGAGTGTGATGGTCTCGGTCAGTATTTGAAGTTAGTTGAATTACTAGCCTTCATTGCCAAAGAAATTCCATTTAAATATGTAGCCGGTGCTTCGTACGCTTATGACATTTCTACGCATACCAATAACCGTTTAGACTTGATACAAAATTATGTGAAACAGCAATATCGGGATAAAATTAAATTGGCTGATGTAGCCGCACAAGTAAATATGAATGAACAGGCTTTTTCCCGTTTTTTTAGTAAGACCATGAAAAAACCCTTTTTCTCCTACCTCAATGAATATCGTATTAATATCTCAAGTCGGTTCATTATAGAAACTGACCTACAAATGGCCGAAATCGCCTACCAGTGCGGATATGAAAGCCTTCCTTTTTTTTATAAGCAGTTTAAAAAGTATAAAGGCTATACACCACTTGAGTTTAGAAAGATGTATTCAAAAGTTTAAATTATTCTATCTGTTTAAAATGTATCTATTTATTATCAAGTAGTTGTGCGCAAGCTCAGAAAATCGAAAATGGAAATTAGACTTTCAGAAACAAAGGAAATTGATATGGAACAAATTGTTGAGCTATATAGAGCTAATGAATGGAGTTCGGCTGAAAAACCAACTGAATTGAAAAACGCATTATTGAATTCTCATGCATTGATTACGGCTTGGGACAAAGAAAAATTAGTCGGGCTTGGAAATGCAATATCTGATGGATATTTGGTCGTTTATTATCCACACTTGTTGATTCATCCTGAATATCAAGGAAAAGGAATCGGACATATGATAGTAGATAGGTTTCAAAAGAAATATAAAAATTTTCATATGCAAATGTTGACTGCTGATGGAAAGGCAATCGACTTTTACAAAAAAGTTGATTTTGAAAAAGCTGGGGAAACACTTCCTATGTGGATTTACAAAGGGAATGAACACTAAACAATTATTATGACAGCAAGAGTTTGGGAAGGAAAAACAAGAATTGAGCATTCAGAAATGTATACCAAAATTATTGAGGAACGAGATATTCCTGATTACAGAAAAACAGCTGGATTTATAAAATTAACATTCTTGAAACGCTCTAACCATAAATTTACTTATTTCAAACTGTTGACGTTTTGGACAGATTTGGATTCTGTTAAGAATTTTACTGGGCCTAATTTTGAACGAGCAGTATCCTATAAAGAGGATGAACAATATTTAGTGGACTTCCCGGGGAATGTTAAGCATTACGAAGTGTTTGCTGAATAGGCCAGCGTACCGCATTGTATAAAATAATAGCGGTTTAATCGCTAAAACGAAAGTGAAATATATAACTCATAGAACAGTAACCAACCGAAAAGTAGTTGCTTAAAACCGGCTACTATTCTTATACTTTACCGTTAAACACAAAATAAAAAATAGGAATCTTATTTTTAATCAGCTTGACCCATAAGACTCTTTAGAGATTATAAGAATTTGAGATGAAAAACAACCTAACCCCACCCCTACTCATTTTATTGCTATGCGTCACATATTCTTCTAAAAGCCAGACTTGGAATTCGTTATTTAACGGAAAAAATCTTGATGGCTGGGAGGTAAAAGGAGGTACGGCTTTATTTGATGTAAAAGATGGCGAGATCATTGGAAAAGCTGTGGTTAATTCTCCCAATACGTTTTTATGTACTAAAGAAAACTTCACCGATTTTATTCTGGAGCTGGAGGTCTTTCTGCCCAATGATATGAACTCCGGGGTTCAATTTCGTAGCAATCTGGACGGTAACCGGGTCATTGGCTATCAAGCGGAGATCGATCCGGACGGAAGAAGGGCCTGGACCGGGGGTATCTATGATGAGGGACGTAGAAATTGGCTCTACCCTCTTTCACGAAATGAAAAAGGGAGAAGTGCTTTTCAGCTCGGCAGGTGGAACCGAATTAGAATTGAGTGTCTGGGAAATGATATTAGAACGTATATTAACGATATCCACACCTCCTGGCTCATAGATGATATGACCCATGAAGGTTTTTTTGGACTGCAAGTCCACAGTATTGGGCCTGATAAAGAGGGGTATTCAGTAAGATGGAAAAACATAAACGTTCTGACTGAGAATATTCGTGTGTTTAGAAATACTCCAGACCCTGATGTTACCCAAATCAGCTACCTGAAAAACGAACTTACAGAATGGGAAAAAAATAAAGGCTTCCGGCTACTGTGGGATGGCGAAACCACCAACGGTTGGCGAGGAGCTAAACTGGATCGATTTCCCAAGTCCGGCTGGACGATACAAGACGGAATACTTACCATTGAAGCTACGGACGGAGGTGAGTCCACCGGTCCGGGCGATATTGTGACCACTCGAAACTACGGCAATTTTGAGCTGGAGCTGGAGTTTCGCTTTACCGAAGGGGCCAATAGTGGCATTAAATATTTCGTAGACCCATCGCTTAACCAAGGCGCGGGTTCTGCTATCGGATGTGAATTCCAAATCCTGGATGATCAACTGCACCCCGATGCAAAAAAAGGGGTTGAAGGCAACCGCACGCTGGGTTCACTCTACGACCTTATCGCCAAAGACCCTCCCTCCAAATGGCGACTTAAAGGCCCCAATCGATGGCAGAAAGCCCGTATTGTCTCAAAAGACGGCCAGGTAGAGCACTGGTTAAATAATGAACTAGTCGTAACGTATGATCGCTATTCGCAGATGTTCGATGCACTCGTGAATTATAGTAAATACCAAAAGTGGGAACACTTTGGACGCTGGCCAGAGGGCTTGATCCTGCTACAAGATCATGGCGATGAAGTAAACTTCAGAAGCATCAAAATCCGGGAGCTTTAAAAACAAAAACGTATGTCAACAAGAAGAGTATTTATCAAGAAAGGAGCATTAGCCACAGCTGGTTTGGGTTTTGCCATGTCCGCTTCTAGCTACAGAAGCGTTTTAGGAGCCAATGACCGAATAACTATGTGCTTTATGGGGCTGGGCCGCAGGGTTGGAGGGTACTATTCCGTACTGCCCAAAGCATTTAATACTCGGCTATCCTACCTGTGCGATGTGAAGGGCTCTCAAGTGCTTCAGGCTCAGAAAAGCATTGCTAATCAAATAGATTATGAGGTAAAAGTAGATGAGGACATTCGAAAAATACTAGAAGATAAAAAGCTGGACCTGGTATTCATCGCTACACCTGATCACTGGCATGCACCCGCTACCATCATGGCGCTGGATGCGGGAAAGCACGTATTTGTAGAAAAACCATGTGCCCATAACCCCAGAGAAGCCGAAATAATGGTAGCGCGGCAGCAGGAAACCGGACTACACGTGCAGATGGGCAATCAACAGCGATCTTCCCAACATACCATCCAGATCATTGGTGAAATCCAAAACGGGATCATCGGTAAGCCCTACAAAGCGGTGGCTATTTACAATAACCAAAGAGGACCCGTTCCTAATCAAGTGAAGCAAGCCCCGCCTGAAGATCTAAACTGGGACCTTTTTCAAGGCCCGGCACCACGGCAGCCCTACTACCACAATATTTGGGATTATAACTGGCACTGGTACGGATGGAAGTGGGGAACTGCTGAGGCTGGCAACAATGCGGTACATGAACTGGATATTGCCCGGTGGGCGTTGGGTGTAGATTTCCCTACCACGGTCTTTACGGACGCCAGCAAGCAACACTACATTGACGATGGCTGGGAAATGTACGACACCATGCAGGCTACATTTCAGTTTGAGGGAAATAAATCCATTGTTTGGGATGGCAAAAGTAGAAATGGATACAATACCTACGGAGCAGGCCGGGGCACGTTGATCTACGGCACAGAAGGAACAGTTTTCGTAGATCGAGCAAAATTCATGGTGTACGATAGGCAAGGTAAGGTGGTGAAGGAAAGCACCACTGTTAGCAACGAAAGCGGGCTTGCATTGGGTGGCGGAGGGAGTGCCACTACCCGTCATATCGCGAATCTTCTAGAGACTATACGAGGTAAAGAAACGCTAAATGCCCCCATTGAAGATGCATCAAAAAGTAATCACCTGGCCCTACTGGCTAACATCGCTTACCGTGTGAAGAAGCCCATTAGCCTAAACAGTACCAATGGAAAATCAACAGATGCAGAAGTGAATAAACTGTGGAGCAGAACGTACGAAAAAGGATGGGAGATATGATAAACCGAAGATCATTCATCAAACGAAGCGGGTTAGCAACGGTAGGCGCATTAAGCCTTGGTTCTTTCCCCCTATTGCATGGACAAAAGAAAAAAGTACTCAAGATCGGGATTATAGGATGCGGTGACCGAGGTACCGGAATTATTTCCCTCCTCAACGAAGTTCCACACCTTGAAATAGTCGCGGTTTGCGATGTTATTCCGTTTCGGTTGTCTGCCGCATCCGAAAAATCAGGAGGAAAGGGCTATACTGATTACCGGGCATTGCTCGATCATAAAGGCTTAGAGGCAGTAATCATTGCCACACCTTTTGGCCTTCATGACGAAGTATGTTTGGACGCATTGGCTGCTGACAAACACATCTATTGTGAAAAAACCATGATCAAAGGGTTGGACGAAACACAGCGCGTTTTGGACGTTTATGGCCAAAAAAACGGTTTGGTCTTTCAGACCGGTCACCAGTATAACAGTTCAGACCTCTATAAAAAGGTTCATAAAATGATTAACTCGGGTTATCTTGGCCAGATTACGGGATTCGTTTGCCAATGGAACCGAAATACCAACTGGAGACGGCCTGTGCCTGATCCAAAATGGGAGCGAATGATCAATTGGCGTATGTATCGGGAGTATTCCGGAGGACTTACGGCAGAACTTTGCTCTCATCAAATTGATTTCATTAATCGGGTTTTGAAGGAAGTGCCTGAAAAGATTATGGGAACTGGAGGTATAGACCACTGGAAGGATGGAAGAGAAACCCTTGACAATATTCGTTTAGCTTACCAATATCCCTCTGGTGTGGATGCCAACTTTATGTGTACCACCACCAATAGTTACGATGGTTACAGGATCAGGATAATGGGTAGTAAAGGTACCATCTTACTGGGGCTGGCCAACGCTGAAATATTTATTGAAAATAAGGTAAAAGAAACCGCTATTGTTGATGGAGTTAGTGGAGCTACGGCAAAGGCATGGCAAGAAGGTGCAGGTGCACCCATAGAAGCAGATTCAAGTGACAGCACGCTTCAAGCGTTACAGCAATTCTATGGATCAATCGTAAGCGGTGAAAAGGTATATGCAGACATCAAGTCGGGAGCACTTACAGCCAAATGCGTGCAAATGTCTTTAGATGCCCTACATGAAGATAAAATAGCTCGATGGAAAGATTATCCTCAATTACGTTTTTAAATCGAGCGACTAACTTGCCTCGCTAGGCCAGAAAGTAGTCTTTTCTGTAAGAATTTTCGTCAGTTATTCCATTGATCAGACAAAATTGAAGAATAATTTGTCAAAATTGAGGATCACCTTACTTCATGAATTACTGTTTTTTGTACCATGGGAAAAACGAAGATAAGTGAGCTTCCTGATGCTTTTGCTTCTGTAAGGGAGGCAAAGGGGGTTGGCATATTTAACGATCAAGGTGATGAGGTAGCCATGCTACTACGACTGAAGGACGTTCGGAAGACGGCCAAAGACCCAAAAAACTTTCGATCTCAAGATGATCGTCCTGGTAAGATTGTAGTACCTCACGAAATGGATATTGCCCAAGTGAGACAAATACCTTTTGAAGTAGATCCACCAGAACATACGTCTTACAGGAATCTAGTAGAACCATGGTTTAAACGACCAGATCAAGAGGAGTACCAAACGAAGCTCAAAGCAATTGTAGAGGATACGTTAAATGAAGTTACTGACAAAAGTTCGATTGAGGTTGTCACAGAATTTTCTCTCAAACTTCAATCCAGGGCCTTGACACTGCTTCTCAACACCCCTTTCGAGGAATCCGAAACATGGATATCGTGGGGTACGCACGTATTTAGAAGTGATGACAATCCCGTAGATGGGGATAAGGCGAATGTACTATTCGATTACCTGGACGATGAAATAGAACGCGCCAGTAAAACCCCTTCAGACGATCTTTACTCAGTACTTTTATCCTCAGAAATCAACGGTAAAAAATTAACCAAAGAGGAAATAAAAGGAGTAATGGTACTCACTTTTGCCGGAGGCCGAGATACGGTGATCAATGCTGTCACCAACACGATTGCCTATTTGGGGGATCATCCCGAAGCACTTCATCAGATCAAAGGAAATCCAAGTATGATTCCACATGCAGTGGAAGAATTGGTGCGGTATTTCTCTCCTTTAACGCATATGGGACGTGTTGTAGATCAGGATACTTCGGTTTGTGAACATGCGGCAAAAGCAGACAGTAGAGTATCACTCTGTTGGGCCTCTGCAAACCGGGATAAAAAGACATTTGAAAATCCCAATGAAGTAAACTTGGATCGAAAAATGAATCCGCACGTTGGTTTTGGATTTGGAATCCACAAGTGTTTGGGAGCCACGCATGCGAGGCAGGTCTTAAGAACTTTATTACTAGTACTATCAGAAAAAGTCTCCTCAATAGATTTACATGGTGCTGAAGACAAAATAGAGGAATGGGACGAATTCCAACGAAAAGTAGGTTTTGAA
>JBCCSU010000193.1:0-9123 GCA_039199635.1 Bacteroidota bacterium
AAAAAGTGTTGGCCGCAAAGCGGACTTTATTCAGAAAATGGAGTGCACTTAGGGTGCGTTTGGAGAGATGATTAAATTAAATAGGGTATCAAAATAACCATCAAGCCGTAGCGCTTTGGGAATTCGTCTTTCTTCTACATCTTCACTGAGTACAATTTCACTAATAACGTCCAGCGTCTGACTAATAGATAGCTGAGCTACTGATACTACCGCATCCTGAGACATCTGCAGAATGGGAAGTTCTTCACCGTTATCATCTTGCATCTCCAGTGATGCCTGCTGATCAAAGCTATCAAGATAGTGGTAATACAGGCTTTGTGTTGATAAAATAGCTAGCGCCGCTATGAGTATAATGACAATCCTCGCTTTACCTTTCCTTTGAGCTATTTCAAATGCTTTTTTCATTTAGGGCTACAAAACTAGGTATTATTACAAATAAAACAACTACCCCCTTTGCAACGTAGATGTTAAGAAACCACTGAGTACATCTAATGCCTTATCAAAGTTTCTGTTATTGGGGATAATGATATCCGCTTCATCCTTTAATGGTTCCAAATAACGATCATAATTGGGCATTACATGCCTTTCAAAACGGTAAAGTACATCGTCAAGGTCATACCCTCGCTCTACTTTATCACGGACTATCCTTCGCTTGAGTTTGATGTGTGCTTTGGCATCTATGAATATTTTGATGTCCAATAGACTATTTACCTCAGGAAAGTGCATCACAAATAATCCTTCAACCACCACAATAGGCGCCGGTTTGAATTCAAGCTGTTTGGGAATTACATTAGGGTTATTAAAAGTATACTCTTCACGAGTGAAACCTTCTGCCGATTTGATTTTTCTCAAATCGCTTGCAAAGGCCTTATGATCAATAGATTGGGGGGTATCAAAGTTTTTAACCCCGTTCTCATCTAGTGGTTGCTGATCCCTGGGTAAGTAATAGTTGTCCTGACTAACCAAGCAGATATCATTTTTACCAAAACGATGCAAAAGGCTATTCAAAAACATCGTTTTACCTGATGCACTGCCGCCTGTAATACCGATTAGAACTGTATCCATTAAGCGAATTTTTCCAGGTATTTTACGAAACGTTCGGTCGCTATAGCCCGGTGGCTGATTGTATTTTTTTCATCAGCGCTCATTTGAGCGAATGTTTTATCATAACCCTTGGGAACAAATATAGGATCATAGCCAAAGCCACCCTTACCCTTCTGCTCCTCTGCTATTTTTCCCCTAACTATACCTTCGAACTGTTTTGACTTACCACCTTCATTTATAAAAGTGATGACAGTCCTGAACTGTGCTTTTCTATCCTCTTTACCTTTTAGATTTTTGAGTAATAACGCCATGTTTGCTACAGTATCACGGGATTCACCAGCGTACCGAGCAGAAAATACTCCGGGTGCACCATCCAGGCAAAATACCTCTAAGCCTGTATCATCCGCAAAGCAAGGTACATGATACTTTTTATGCACGTATTCTGCTTTCTGATGCGAGTTTCCTTCCAGTGTCGTTTGATTTTCCGCTAATTCTTCTGTGCAACCTATTTCAGATAAGCTTTGAAGCTGAATGGAATCAGGCAGCATAGCCTGGATTTCATTTATCTTATTTTGGTTATTAGTAGCGAAGCAGATTTGCATCAATTTACAGAAATCAATTCTATGTCAAATTCCATATTTGTATTGGGAGGAATAGTAGGGGTACCCTCGCTGCCATAAGCAAAAACCGATGGAACATAAATAGTCATAGACCCCCCTTCCTGCATTTCAGGAATCATAATTTGCCAGGCCTGAATTAATCTGGAAATCTCAAATACGGAACCTCTGCCCGCATCCACCGACTCAGATTTTCCGAAAAGCCTAGCTTCGTAGTTCACTTCCACAATACCATTGAAAGCTGGGCGAGAACCCGTACCTGTTTCCATAATAAACCTAATTCCTGTCGAGTGAGTTTCTGCCTCAATTTGCCAATTGGTTAATGAATCATTGATTGTAAGCAATTCCTTACGTAGTTGTTGGTAATGCAATTCATGAAAATCAATTTCTAATATTAATGGCGAATTTGCAGGAACCCCATTGGATTCCACACTACCGAAACCATACCTAGAAGGAACATAGGCTGTAATTGATCCACCTTCTTGAACGAGACTAACTGCACTTAGAACACCCTGAAGCCAGCCAGCGAGATTACGCTTAGACCTTTCCACTGTATCAAAAGTACTCTCATCAGCTAGGACTTTCCCGATATAAGAAATAGTTAAGGAATCAGCAAAAACGGGTTGAAGACCATCTCCTTTACTTTGGATAACATAGCGAATCCCTGTACGATCATCCACCGCTGCATCAATACCATTAGCTAATATGAACTCATCAATAGCTCGGAGATCTGCTTGAAACTGTGCATTAATATCAAAAACATCATCGTCAGAATTCAAACAGCTACTGACTGCGAGTGTGGAAGCAACCGTGAAAAGGTAAATAAATGCTCTTCCCATTCTATTCTTCAACAATCTCCACTAATTCGACATCAAACACCAAGATAGAATTTGGTAAAATGACGGCACTGCGCTGCCTAGGACCATAAGCCAGGCCAGATGGAATGTAAAATGTGGCTTTGGCACCTTCCTTGAGGAGAGCAAAGCCTTCATCCCAACCTTTAATAACACCTCCTGCTCCTAACTTAAATTCCAGAGGCTTATATTCTCTTCCTTCCGTGTAAAGCCCTTGTGCCCTAGCAAACTCTTCAATATTAGAATCAAAATATGCTCCCTCAAGTA
This sequence comes from Bacteroidota bacterium, assembly GCA_039199635.1. Lineage (GTDB taxonomy): Bacteria > Bacteroidota > Bacteroidia > Cytophagales > Cyclobacteriaceae > Fulvivirga. The sequence goes on from JBCCSU010000193.1 coordinate 2,783, forward strand.
TATTGCCCTTGTAATTGACTCTCAATAAATCACCTTTCACGGCTAATTCGCCTGTGCCTTCCTGGGTAATAACATAACTTATACCGCTTTCTGTAGTTTCCGCATCAATATTGTTTTCTTCCAAATAGGATGCGATACTAGCTAAATCTTTTTCTTTAATGCCGGCTGCCTCTTCTTGCTGCTTGGCCATCATTTTTTGCTGTTGTTCCATTTGCCAGGCACGTATACCCTCCATATCGTAAATACCTTCTACCCCCATGTTAAAAGTGAGTGTAGCGGTACTGTCAACACGGGCCGGAACTGGCACCTTAAATGTCTTGGCAAATAATTCTTTGGCTGAAACTGAGAATTTGATACTATCTCCTTTTTTCAAATCTGCGAAGATAGAATAAATACTGCCTTCCGCTGATGCCCATGTAGAATCTTTAAGCATAGGCATGGATGAGCCATTGTCAGCAGTACTAAGCCAAACAGAATCATTTTGATCTTTATATACCATATTCACTACTATGTACTCTCCATTTTTTGCAAACTCACCTTCTCCGGCTTTTAATAGTGTGTATTTTAGCCCATTAGTAGCTGTTACTTCACTTTCTCCACAAGAAGCAAAAAATAGAACTGTTCCCAACAGCACTAATCCATTCAATAAAATTCTCATTAAGCGTATGTTTTAATATGATTTGATAATTGATCTTTATATTCTGAGAGCAGTTGCTCAAATTTCTCTACTGTATCCTCTAAAGATAGATCCGATTTACCACCAGCAGCATTCTTATGCCCCCCTCCTTCAAAATGTGACCGACTAAATTCACTCACCGAAAAATCACCAATAGATCTAAACGAAATTTTAATCATTACCGATCGATCGATAATAAGGGCAGCAAACTTAATACCTTCAATAGAGAGGGCATAATTCACCAAGCCTTCAGTATCTCCGGTCTGCGACTCAAATTGTTTTAGATCTTCCTGGCTGATGGCAAAGTAGGCGGTATGGTACTCAGGCAATATGGTAAGGCGCTCACTCAAGGCAAAGCCTAAGAATTTAACCCGGTTTAATGAATTAGAGTCATAGATAAGCTTAGCTACCTGAGCGGTGTTAGCCCCATGATTCACCAGTTGAGCACAAACCTCAAATACATGCTGCGTAGTATTGGGATGCTTGAAATTACCTGTATCAGTCATAATGCCGGCATAAAGACAATCGGCCAGATCTGCATCTAAGAGGTGATCTTCCCCAAGCTCTGCTATAAGTTGATAAACCAACTCGGCCGTAGCCGCAGCAGCCGTTGACCAATAGGTAAAATCAGCAAAATCGTCCGGATCTAAATGATGGTCTATAAGTACTTTTTTTGATTCAGAGTTACGAACTATTTCACCCAACTCATTTAATCTCTTTAGACTAGAAAAATCTAGACAGCACACTACGTCTGCCTCTTTAACCAACTCTTTACACCTTTCTTCATCTCCTTCAAAAATCAGAACTTCATCATTTCCTTTCATCCAGGATAAGAAGTCTGGATAGTCCGTAGGGGAAATAACCCGAACTGTATGCCCTTTCTTTTTTAGATATCCGGCCAGTGCCAAGGAGGATCCTAACGCATCTGCGTCAGGTTTGTGATGCGTAGTTACGACTACACTTATTGGAGAACTCAAGAGCTCTCTGAATATGTCAACATTTTGCATTTGTAAACCTCAGTACCTCAAAGGGGTACAGTTGATCTTAAAGTAAACGGCAAAATTGAATATAAAATAAGTCTTAAGCAATACGATGTCTGTGATAACCTTACGTATCGATTTCATCTAAATCCCTCATCAGTTGCAAAGAATAATCTTACTTTTGCGGCCGGAAATAACTTAATTCAAGAAAATAATGGCAGGAAAAAGAACATTTACAATGATAAAACCAGATGCAGTAAGCGCTGGTAATAGCGGTGCTATCACTAAAATGATAGAAGATGCAGGCTTTAAGATCATTGCTATGAAGAAAACGCAACTAACCAAAGAGAGAGCTGGTCAGTTTTATGAAGTGCACAAGGAAAGACCTTTCTATAATGACCTTACTTCTTACATGTCCTCCGGACCTATAGTTCCTATGATCCTGGAAAAGGACAACGCGGTAGTTGATTTTCGTAAATTAATTGGTGCCACAAACCCTAAAGAAGCCGAGGCTGGTACGATAAGGGCTTTATTTGCTGAATCTATTGAAGCTAATGCCATTCATGGTTCCGATTCTGATGAAAATGCCCAGATTGAAGGGAGTTTTTTCTTTGCAGGAATAGAGCAGTTTTAAAATAAAATACAGATAGGAGCAGGCTCAAAGCCTGCCCTTACCTTAAGTATGGTTAGATTGGCAGTGATGTCCTGTTTGGATGATTCCAAAGTGAAAATTTATAAGGCAAATTAACGTCTACCAAAAACCTGGCTTCAGTCATGAAATTGGCCTAACCTCGTATTGATTTTCAATCAAATCAGATGCAAATTTTCACACAGGCATCAAGGTCTTCCATTTCTAGAGATGGGAAATTCGAAAGAACGTCCTTGTGTGTGGCACCTTTTCCTAAAAACTCAAATATCGTTTATACCGCTATTCTTTTACCTCGTATAATTAGTTTACCATTGCAGAAGTATGGATCCAATGTTTCTATCAGAAAGAAATTGTATAATTATAAAAATACGTTTTCCAGAGCTATTGGTTAGAATCAAATTGTATACAGACATTCTTAGGCTCCGTGAAAAACCTTAACGCTTCAAAGCCACCCTCTCTACCTACACCAGACTGCTTCATACCCCCGAAAGGAGTTCTCAAGTCACGAACCAGCCAGCAATTCACCCACACAATACCGCTTTTAACTTTATCAGCTACTCGATGCGCGCGCCTGAGGTTTTCCGTCCAAATAGTGGCCGATAGCCCAAAAGAAGTGCAATTAGCGAAGTGGATAGCGTCTTCCTCTTCATCAAAAGGCATAATGGTGACCACAGGCCCAAATATCTCTTCTTGATTGACTCTACAGCTTTGAGCTAACCCTGTGATTATCGTTGGTTCCAGAAAATAACCTTTCTCACACCTCCCACTCAGGTGTACACGCTTTCCTCCACAGACAATTGTTCCTCCTTCTGCTTGAGCAAGTTCTATGTAGCTCAATATTTTATTCATATGAGCTTCAGAAACTATAGCTCCAAGCTTTGAATCGCCGATGAGCGGATCACCTACTTTGAGTCTTTTTACTTTAGCAATAAATGCATCCAAAAACTTTTCATAAAGCGTTCTTTGAACCAGGATCCTGGATCCACAGAGGCAGATCTGACCTTGATTTGCAAAAGAAGAATGAATAGAAGTATTTAATGCCTGTTCAAAATCACAGTCATCAAAAATGATATTAGGGTTTTTACCGCCGAGTTCCAGCGAAAGCTTTTTGAACATGGGAGCAGCCGTACTTGCTAATTTTTTACCCGTTTCCGTACCTCCGGTAAACGAAATAACAGGTACATCAGAATGCTCTACTATGGCTTGCCCTACTTTCTCACCGGATCCATGGACGATATTGAGTACGCCCGAAGGCAAGCCAGCTTCTTGGCAGAGTTGCGATAATAAATAGGCTGTCATAGGGGTTACTTCTGAAGGTTTAGCCACTACCGTGTTTCCAGCCGCCAGAGCCGGTGCGATCTTCCAGGTAAACAAATAAAGTGGAAGATTCCAAGGCGAAATACAGCCCGCTATTCCTATTGGTTTCCTAAGCGTATAATTTATGGTACTTTCCTCCATTTGATGAAACTCAGATGCAAATTGTTCAATTGCGGATGCATAAAAGCGGAAATTTGATGATGCACGGGGAATATCTACTTTACTCGCTAGCTTTAATGGTTTTCCATTATCTACGGATTCCGCCAGGGCCAGAATTTCATGATCACGTTCAATTAGATCTGCAATTCGAACCATGACTTGAGATCGCTCTAAGGGTGTTTTCCGTGACCATGCCGGGAAGGCGGCTGAAGCGGCTTTTACAGCAGCTAAAACATCACGCTGATCAGAATCGGGGATTAAACTGTAGACTTTTCCTTCCGCTGGATTATAGTTTTCCAGGTATTCTCCGGATGTAGGCGCACTGAAGGAGCCATTTATGTAATTCTTGATTTTTTGCATTGTTTACTTCTTCTGCCTGAAGGATTGACCGATCTATTGGTATTCTCACAAGCAACTCAACCTCCCGCCGTCAACAGGTAAATTAATACCGTTGATATAACCTGCAGACGGACTAGCAAGAAAAGCTACAGCATATGCTATTTCTGAAGCATCGGCAAAACGCTGAGCTGGAATCTCACTCTTCATAGCATTAGAAACTTCTGCCTGCGTCTGATCAAGCTTCTTGGCCTTATTTATAATTATGGATTCCAATCTCGATGTAACCGTAGCCCCCGGCAGTACATTATTTACCGTAATTCCATAACCACCAAGTTCATTAGCCAGCGTTTTAGCCCAGCTAGCTACGCTTCCACGTATAGTGTTTGAAACACCGAGGCCATCTAACGGTGCTTTTACTGATGTGGAAATGATATTTATTATTCGTCCGTAACCTGCTTTTTTCATTTGAGGAGCCACCGCCTGCGTCAGGATCTGATTGCAAATAAGGTGTCGGTTAAACGCTATGCGATATTCTTCGAGATTCGCTTCTATGGCCTGGCCACCTGGAGGGCCACCGGTATTGTTAATCAGAATATGTCCCGTAATCTCAGGAGCTAAATATTGCATTATTTGTTCTTCAAGTTCTTTGGGTTTGTCAAAATCCGCACAAATAAAATGATGGTCCTGATCGTTATTTGGTAACTCATTAAGCACTTTAAGCAATGACTCCCTTGACCGAGCTATCAGTGTTATATTAGCCCCCAAAGCGGCTAATTCAATAGCAATGGCCTTACCGATGCCCTGAGTACTACCACAGACCAAAGCCCGCTTACCCGATAAATTCAAATCCATAAACCTATAATCTATTTTATCTAAATTTAAAGAGAATTAGATTAATACAGCTATGCCTATAAAGCGACCTTTCAATCTTCAAAAATGGATCGATGATAACCGTAGTATTCTTAAACCACCCGTTGGAAACAAAAACTTATATCAAGACGCAGGGGATTACATTGTAATGATTGTAGGTGGACCTAACGCCAGAAAAGACTACCATTACAACGAAACCGAGGAACTATTTTATCAATTAGAGGGGGATATTACCGTTAAAATTCAAGAAGAGGGTAAAGCCGTAGAAATACCTATTAAGGCAGGTGAAATGTACTTACATCCTGCTAAAGTCCCTCACTCACCTATTCGCTCAAAAGGTAGTGTAGGTTTGGTAATAGAACGCAAGCGTGAGCCTGAACATAAAGATGGTTTGCAGTGGTATTGTGATAATTGCAATAATCGGCTCCACGACACCTACTTCCATTTAAGCAATATAGAAAAAGACTTTCTTCCACGATTTAAAGAATTTTACGGATCGGAAGAGTTAAGGACCTGCAAGCGTTGTGGCCATCAAATGGAAACTGACCCACGCTTTATCTAATTAAGAGTTGTCCAGATCTGAATTTTTGGTTTTTAAATTCATAGAGCAAACTACAACAGTTTGAGGATCATACGGGTTAATCAAATAAAAGAAATTACGATAAACCTTATATAAGTCAGAGGTTTTGGATAAAAAGATTCGGCAGACGGAAGCGGCTTAAATGAAATACCAAGCGAATAGAAATTATGCCAGTGAAGCGGATCAAAATGATCCCTTAGCTGTCTACAGGGATAAGTTTTATATCCCCCAACATCACGGAAAAGATTGTATCTATCTCACGGGTAACTCATTAGGGCTTCAACCAAAAACCGTTGAAAAGTTCATAGATCAGGAATTATCAGATTGGAAGACACTGGCTGTAGAGGGGCATTTCAAAAGTCAAAACCGTCCGTGGTTTCATTATCATAAATTCAGTAAAGACGCTTTAGCAGAACTGGTAGGTGCCAAGCCTGAGGAAGTGGTATCTATGAATAATCTCACTTCTAACCTGCATTTAATGATGGTGAGTTTCTATAGGCCAAAAGGAAATCGTTTTAAGATCATGATTGAAGGTGGCGCTTTCCCGTCTGATCAATATGCCGTAGAAAGCCAGATCAAATTCCATGGCTATGATTATCAGAAAGCACTTATTGAACTTGAGCCTAAGGAGGGGGAGGATACTCTAAAAACCAAAGATATTATTCAAAAGATAAAAAAATACGGACATGAGCTGGCCTTAGTGCTACTTCCAGGAGTTCAGTATTTTACAGGTCAATGGTTTGACATTAAGGCGATAACCGCGGCAGCACA
>JBCCSU010000194.1:0-9048 GCA_039199635.1 Bacteroidota bacterium
ACGGTCCGCCATCATCATGAGAGGATATATAATTTAGGATGGAATAACCTTTTAGATCACCATTATTCAGCACATCAGAATAAAAGCTGAAGAGTTCTTCCGCTGGCTTGTTTGCATCTGCTTTGAAAGCGAAGTTGATGATACTTTCAAACCCATTTTCATAAAAGTTCACCATTTTTCCCTCACCCATATCAAACTGCTGACCATTATAAAGGCTGTAATTATACACTTCACCAGTCATATAAAACGGGGTATTATCCAGTACTTTTTCCGGGTGAGTTGTCTTCCAATCTTCAAAAGCCGCCACCGCTAATTCTTTCAACTCACCCCAAATCTCAGCTTCGGTATGCTTGGCAGTATCTACACGGAATCCATCGATACCCAGCTCTTTAACATAATCTATGATCCATTTCATAATATAGAATCTTGGAGCTCTTGGGTGACCCGAACTACTGAAAAAGGCATCTAGCTCAGCTATTTCTTGATCATATCGGCCTTCTTCTTTCCACTTATTCACTAAAAATTCAGGAAGCTCAACAGGTTCATCACTACCCGTATAAATATCGGGTAGGTTCTCTACCAAAGTACAGTTTATGGTTGTTTCGGCATTTTGATACGTGCAGGTAGGCTCCGTTCTTACCCAGCTATCGGGCCACTGTGAATCACTATTAGTTACAGGGCCAGTGTGATTTATTACTACATCCATTAAAATTCGGATGTCTTTAGCATGGGCAGCATCCACCATTTCCTTTAGTTCTTCAAAGGTTCCAAAATTGGGATCGACCGCAGTCCAGTCTCTGGCCCAGTACCCGTGATAGGCATAGGTTTTTCCTGTGCCTTCATCCGTATAGCCCTTTATTTGGTCCCAAAGGGGGGTCAACCAAATGGCAGTAATTCCCATTTCCTCAAAATATCCGTCATTAATTTTCTGCGTAACTCCCTTTATATCTCCACCCTCAAAATTTCTAAGTACTGCTCCATCTGGCTTTCTATCGAACATTTTATCATTTGACGTGTCTCCATTATTAAATCGGTCTGTTAATAGAAAGTATACATTAGCGTTGTTCCAAACAAAAGGTCTTTTATTTTCTGCCTTGTTGTTTAACGGTTTTTCCTGAACTTTCTTAGGGTTACAAGCTATTACCAGCGTCACTAATAATAGAATTCCTTTTATACGTTTAAGTCTGATCATATAGTTATGTTACTTGTGTAGTTGAAGGTATGAAAAATAGGTCATATTTGGTCTTTCGTGAACCGTCTGAAGAACAACTTAAATATAGTGCCCTCACCTGGCTTCGACTCTACCTTGATGTTGCCACCGTGCAGATGCATAATTTGCTTTGAAAGACTCAAACCTATACCTGAACCTTCTTTTTTAGTAGTAAAAAAAGGAACGAATATCTCTTTCAACTCTTTTTCCGCTATTCCGGCTCCGTTATCTCCAATTTCTATGATATCATAATCTTTTGAATAGCCTTTAAGGCTAATGGAGGCATTTTGAACACCTTTCAAAGCATGTTTACTATTCGTGATCATATTAATGAGTACTTGCTCGATCAAATGAGGGTCAAGCTCTATTCTAAGGTCCTCCGGTTCACAAGTGGCAGAAAGAGCGATGTTATTTTTAGCTAGTTCTGCTTTTAGAAGTTGTACTTGTTCATCAAATAGTTCCTTGATTGATATTGACTCCAGGTTAGGTTTACCCACTTTAGTCAGCTTACGGTAATCATCTACAAAAGTCAGCATGCCATCACTTCTTTTCTGCACTGTTTTCAAAGAAAAGCGTAGATCACCAATAGTTTCTTCATCTAGTTCACTCAACGGGATCTGTTCACCATCCTTTTCAAGCATGGATTTCATGGTTTCTGTTAATGACGATACTGGGGTGATGGAGTTCATGATCTCATGGGTTAAAATACGTATTAGCTTATGCCAAGCCTCAATCTCCTTTTGTTCAATTTCTCCTCGTATATCTTGAAAAGTAATATGCTGATATTTTTTATCCAGCATAATCATCGTTTTAGTATTGACAGAAAGTGTTCGCACTTCTTCACCTGCTTCAAGTTCAATTAGTTTTTTACCTTCATTACCCAAGTTGGTAACTTCTTGGATGAATTTTGGTGCTATTTCAGCGAGTCGTTTTTGAGTATGTAATTCTTGTAGATTTAGAAGTTTCTTCGCTGCATTGTTTAAAAGAACAACACGGTCATTATTCTCTATGGAAATAATGCCAATATCCACTTGATTTACTGCCTCTTGCAGGTACTGGAGCTGAGCCTCTTTTTCTATTTTAGCATTTTGAATGGCATCAACTACCTCTTCAAAAGCTTCGTGCAAATCTCTGAATGACCTGCCAAGCTTTGACTTCTGAAAAGAAATAGCAAAATCATCGTATTTAATGGCTAGTAAGAATTTAGCCAGTTCTCGGTTCGTATGATTGATATACCTGGCCATTTCTACAATTTGAATAACGAGTATTACGCTTAAAATAATCTGATTGAAGAATAGCCTTACGTCCCCAAAAATCAAGGAAAGTACCACCATATTCAAAAAGATGAATATCAAACGGAAGATGACCTTAAATGTGAACGACTGAATTACCTTCATCTAGCCTAGTAAGACCGTTTTGGAAATGTTATGTATTCTTATGATATAAATCATCCTTTAAAATGAACTAAACACTTGAATTGACCAAGTAATTAGAGGACTTTGCGGATAATGAGTCACTCCTAATTATGAGCTATTACAGTACCTCCGAGCTTAGCACAATTCTGGATAATGTTCTTACCTTGAAAGAATCTTTATGCGAGGAGACGGACCTATTTAATGACGAACTGAATCAGGTAGCCGAGCGTAACAAGCCGAGTGCTAGAAACCTCTTGCATTATCGGGCAGTAAGAAGGAAAGATTTAACTCATCTGCAGAATGCATTAGGCTATATTGGTATTTCCAGATTGGCCAGAGCTCAGCGCCATATCATGGGAAGTATAGAAGCTATTGAATACTTGTTAGGTAATCTTCAAAATGATAAGGGCGTGGTACTTCCAAACCCGGAATTGTCCATTGAATCGGGAATTGATCTTTTAAACAAAAATACAGCACACCTCTTAGGGCCGGCTTCAAGTAATCGTAGAGTACGCATTATGGTTACTTTACCTTCTGAAGCCGCAGATAGCTACGAAATGGTGAAGCAAATGGCACTTAATGGCGCTAACTGTATGCGCATTAACTGTGCTCACGATTCGGAGGTAGAGTGGAAGTCAATGATAGACCATGTGAGAAGAGCAGAAAAAGAGCTAGGAGTTGGCATAAAGGTGGCCATGGACTTAGGCGGTCCGAAGATCAGGACGTCTGGGATCACAAAAAGTATAAAGGTTCGGAAAGGTGATGTGATCACTGTAAATAAAACCACGTCTGACAGGAATACATCAGTGGGTGATATACATATAGCGTGCAGTAATTATCGTGTTTTTGATGCGGTAAAACCCGGGGAAACTATTCAGTTTGACGATGGTAAAATATCTGGGGTGATCGAAGATTGTAAACAAAATCACTTTACCGTAAAAGTCACTGCCGCCGGTGGTAAAGCAAAAAAGCTGAAGAAAGACAAAGGAATCAACCTGCCCGATACGGCTTTATATCTGGATGGATTAACAGATCAGGATAGATCAGATCTTAGCTTTGTGGCCAAGCATGCTGATATTGTCAATATGTCTTTTGTAAATACACCAAAAGATGTGAAACTATTGTTAGCTGAGCTTGATCAATATAATGTTAAGGGTAAGTTAGGCTTAGTTTTAAAAATAGAAACTAAAAAGGCTTTTGTAAACTTAACAGAGATTTTGCTGTACGCTATGCGGTGGTATCCATTTGGTGTGATGATAGCCAGAGGTGATTTGGCGGTGGAAACGGGATGGGCGAATATGGCCAGACTACAAACAGAAATACTCAACATTTGCGGTTCTGCCCATGCACCGGTGATTTGGGCCACTCAGGTACTGGAAAGCCTTGCTAAAAAAGGTGTCCCTTCCCGTTCTGAGATAACGGATGCAGCTACCTCACTAAAGGCGGAATGTGTTATGTTGAATAAAGGCCCCTATATTACAGAGGCCATTCACTTTTTAGACTATGTTCTAAAGGATATGAAAATTTATCAATCCAAATCTTCGGCCCTTTCACCCAAGCTCGCTTTTGAAAGTAATTTGATTTAAATACCATGTTTACCCATTCTACGGTAAAGAGCAGTTCGGGTCAGGCCCAGTGCTTCAGCAGTTTTGGTAACGTTACCCTTATTATTTTCCAATGATGATACGATAAAATCACGCTCTGCCTCATCGAGTGTTTTGTTTTTACCTGGTGGTGTTTTAACCAAGGTAATGTTGTTGAGCAATAAGTCAGCAGAACTTATCGTTTCTTGCTCACACAGTATAACGGCACGTTCTACGGCATGTTGTAATTCGCGAATATTTCCGGGCCATTGATAGCGCACTAGTTTTTCCATGACACTGGCCTCAATGCTTAATGCTGTTTTTTGATACTTTTTCTTATAGACGGATAAAAAGTGTTTTGCTAATAGCGGAATATCTTCTGCTCTTTCGCGAAGTGAAGGTAAACGTATTTCTACCGTATTGATTCTGTATAACAGATCCTGTCTGAACGTTTGATCTTGCACCATATCGTACAAAGGCATGTTAGTAGCACACACCAGCCTAAAGTCTACGGGTATTTCTCTGGAAGAGCCTACACGCATTACTTTCTTACTTTGTAGTACAGTCAACAATTTGGCCTGAAGCGGTACGGAAAGGTTCCCGATCTCATCTAAAAAAACAGTGCCACCGGAACCTAATTCAAAACGGCCGGCCTTATCCTGCTTGGCATCAGTAAACGCTCCTTTTACATGACCAAAAAGCTCACTCTCGAAAAGCGTTTCGGTCAGCGCACCGAGGTCAACGTTCATAAAAATCGCATCACTACGGCTTGATCTATGGTGGATTGCCCTGGCTACTAGTTCTTTACCCGTACCATTTTCACCTAGAATGAGGACTTCTGCATCAGTTTTTGCTACTTTATTAATCAGGCTTTTCACTTTTTTTATCGCTGCGGAGTTGCCAATAAAATCTTCGTATTCCTGGTTATTTTCTTTTACCAGCACCTTGCTCGTTTCTTTGAGTTGGGCTATCTGTTTTTTGGACTGGCGTAATTCTAGCGCAGAAGAAATAGTACCCAGGAGCTTCTGGTTTTTCCATGGCTTTAGAACAAAATCACTGGCCCCGTTTTTCATGGCTTTTACGGCCAGATCTACTTCTCCATAGGCCGTAATGAGAATTACCACCACCTCAGGAGCTAACTCTTTGATCTTAGAAAGGTAATAGAAACCTTCTTCACCATCATTGACCCCTTTTTTAAAGTTCATGTCCAGTAAAATGACATCGTACTCTTTGATCTCATAGTAGCCCGGTATTTTCTCAGGATCTTCTTCGATATCTACACTGGAAAACTCCTGTTTTAAAAACATTCTGGCGGTTTCCAGTACATCTCGGTCGTCATCCACAATAAGAATATTGGCACTCGTTTTCATAAAAACCAATTTACAGTTTATTGCTATGAAGACATAAAAAAAGTGTATCGAATTCGATACACTGATTGTGCACTAGAAACTTGATAAACCGAGGTATAAACGTCTGTATTCGGACAATATCGACCGATTACGAATAAAATCGTACGATAAGATGCTGAAATTATGCAATCAAGGCAGTTGGCATGTTTAGTGATAAGGTAGTTATAACTATTAATACTTAAACAATGCTGATTAACATCCTAAAAACAACCCTCCGAAACTTTTTGAAAAATAGAACGCAAAGTACGGTCAACATCCTGGGACTTTCTCTGGGATTATTTACTGTTTTTGTAACTATGATCTGGGTGGAGTATCATTTCAGCTTTGATAGTATGCACAGCAAGTATGACACTATACACGTATTGAAGGCTAATTTTCAAAACGAAAATGGGAGCTTGGATACTTACTCAGGCGCACCTTTTAAACTTATGACCGAGGCGACTATGAGCCTGCCGCAGATAAAGAATATGACGCGTGTATATTCCAATTGGAGATGGCCTGCACTGCAATGCTTTAAAATTGATGAGACCGATGAGTGTGCCTATAGGCAAGGAATCTACTCCGATTCTTCTTTTTTTGAGGTATTTGACTATCCTATTATTCATGGTGCAGCTAATCCCTTGCTGAATCCATCCGGAATTGCCATTAGCGAAAGTTTAGCTAAACGGCTTTACGGAAATTCTAATCCGGTAGGTAAGAGCTATCTTATGGATAATTATCGCGAAGTTGAGATTGTTGCGGTTTTCAAAGATGTTCCGGCTACTTCTACATTACAGTTTGATTTTATAGCTCCATTAGAGGTTTACTTGAATTTGAGGGGTCTAAATGAAGAAAGGGTTGCGTACAATACTTTTGATACATACGTGACTGTAGAACCATCAGATGTTGGTCTGGTATCTTCTAAAATAAATGACCTTGAATTAGCTAAAGAGGATATTAATCAATCCTATTTTCTTCAACCTTTGGCGCAGCTTCATTTATATGATGATTTCGAAAATGGTCAGGTGGCAGGTGGTCTGATTGACTACATAAGGATATTTATCCTGTTTGCTGGCTTTATTCTGTTAATGACTGTGGTCAATTTTATTAACATGACTACGGCTACTTCGAGCGTTAGAAGTAGAGAGATAGGTGTTAGAAAAGTAACAGGCGCCACAAGGTTTATGATCGCCTCCCAGTTTATGATGGAGTCATTAATAAAAGTCGTACTTGGTACAGCAGTAGCACTAACCGGGGTTTACTATTTTCTACCCTTTGTCAATCATTTCATGAGTACGGACATGCAAATTTTTTTAAACGAGCAAACTGTACTTGCCATCACATTGACTATAATACTATGCACCTCGCTTTCTGGAGCGTATCCGTCCTTTATGATGTCCAATTTTAATATTGTTAGATCACTTAAGAATTCTGAGGGTGGTTCTTCAAAATGGGGTTTAAGAAAAATTTTAACCACTACTCAAATTACGTTTTCGCTGATTATTTTAATGATAAGTGCGGTTATCTATCTGCAGGTAGACTTTTTAAGAAATAAAGATCTGGGGTATGACAGGGCAGGTATTATGGTAATGCAACCTACCTATCAACATGTTAAAAACTATGAAGCGTTTCGAAATGGTTTACTTGCTCATCATCAAATCAAAAGTATTGGGATAAGTAATACGAATATGACCAACGCCTCCAACACTTCAGATCAAATTTCATGGCCTGGTAAATTTGAGGGTCAGAACACTAATTTTCAGCTTGTAGGGGGAGATAGCGGGTTACTAGATGTACTGGGTTTGAAATTTATGGAGGGGAGTAATTTTAGTACTTATGATTCTTTAAATGAGGTAATACTAACCCAAGAATCTTTAGCTAAGATGGGGCTGGAAGATCCGATTGGTCAAGAGTTAGTTTTAGGTGATAATAAAGCGACAGTAGTGGGCATTGTTGGTGACTTCAATACGGCATCTTTACACAAAGAACGTCTGCCGACTATTCTATATAAAATTCAACCTAGAAATGCCGGTACTTTTTACCTTAAGTTCGGTATGGCCAACTTCGATGAATCAGTTCAGACAGTTACTAATGAATACGCTAAATATGATAAATTCTTCTCTATACGATACGAAATGCTTGATGACATGTATCAGTCCCATTATGAGGATGAAATACTCATTGGAAAACTAGCCAATAGCGTGATGTTGATATCATTGGTCATTGCTGTGGTAGGTATTCTGGGTTTATCTTCGTTTAACGTAATAAGAAGATATAAAGAAATAGGCATTCGAAAAGTTTTTGGAGCTAAGGTGCATCAAGTTATTGCAGTTTTGACTAAAGATTTCATCAAGATAGCTACCATAGCCGGGGCTCTGGCTTTACCATTAGCCTGGTTTGTTTCTAAAGAGTGGCTATCTTCTTTTGCTTATCAAATTAATGTTCCTGTACTGGTATTTGCTTTTATCTTCTTTGGCACACTAATTTGCGTAATGCTCTTAGCTAGCGGACAATCACTTTGGGCGGCATTAACTAATCCGGCGGACATATTGAAAGAAGACTGAGCAAAAACTGTATCGTTTTCGTATCATTTGTGTGTATCGAAAATGATACAGTTGTAATTCTTTTAATCTACTTAAACCTCTTTTTCTAGCTTTAAACCTCTTTTTTGATTAATGGCATAGCGTTTGGAAATCGTTTCTCAAATGCTATGACTATGTTGAAAAACTACTTCAAAGTAATATTTCGAAATCTTGTTAAAAACAGATGGTTTTCCTTGATCAATGTGTTAGGCCTAACCGTAGGTCTAACGTGTAGTTTAATCATCTACTTATACATTAGCCAAGAGTTGAGCTATGATAATTTCCATGCTGAGAGTGATCGTATCTACAGAGTAACACGTTCTTCACAAACCTCTAGTGGAGTGGATTATGAGGCTGCTGTTCCATATCCTTTTATCGAAGTGGTACCTACTGAGTTTAGCCAGTTTAACGTGGCTACCCAGATTCACGCAGATAACGACGTATTAGCTACCTACAAAGGGACCAAACATGTTATCGACCATATCATATTTGCAGATAGTAACTTCTATGATGTTTTTAGTTTTGAGGTGATTAGCGGTAACCCTAAAGTTAGTTTAGGAAGGCCCAATACATGTTTTATTACACCAGAACTTGCCGCCCTCATCTTCCCCAATGAAGAGCCTGTTGGGAAAAGGTTTGCGCTTCAAAACAAGATTGACCTTGAAGTGGTCGGTTTAATAGAAGCTGCACCTACAAATTCTCATTTACAATTCGATGTAGTGATATCTTATCCTTCATTTACTGAAGAGTATTTTGGACTTCCTGTGGATCAATGGTCTTTAACATCCTCTGGATTTGCATATGTTAAAACAGTGTCGAATTACTCCCAGAAAACAGTGGATAATGAGTTTGATGCTCTTATTCAGAAAT
>JBCCSU010000195.1:0-9039 GCA_039199635.1 Bacteroidota bacterium
ACTTAGTGTTGTTTTCATAATCCTAAAAATTTTGAGTTGTTTCTTCATTGGGTATGTTATTAACAGACTTTATAATGGAAGCTAGCATTTGCTCTGTTTCTTCTTGCTTTAAGTCTGAAGCCACTTTCAAATCAATTAATCGATTTAAGTAAAAATCTCTATCCTGAATACGCTGTTCTTCCAGGTAAGCGGTAAAATCAACCAGAAGATTCTTTACATAGACCTGCTGTTCTAGCCCCGAGCTTTCAAAATATTGATTTACCAAGGCCGCATTCTTCCGTTCCAGATTTTGCGTATATACATCCAACTGTTCACGATCAAATTTGAACTGTTCGTTAATGGCGGTAGTGAGCTCACTTTTCTGTTTGGTAAGCATGGCAGCATTACTACTATCTAAAATTTGCAAATAAGAAGTGAATACCCTCTGCTGCTGCTCCCGATTTTGCGCCAAGGTCTCTCTTACCAGTTTTTCTATTTGATCTAGTTTTATAGGCTCTTCACTTTTGCTTTGGCTTTTATCAAAGCCTACTTGAAAGCCTTTATCGGTGTAAGAAGTGTTAAAACCGGTCAAGAAGCCTACTAATAGTATTAAGCTTACGGAGGCAGCTACAGCCATTATCATTTTCCAGGCACTACTGTTTTGTGAATTAGAAATATTTAAATCACTTTTAAATAAGTCCGCCGGAGGTATGACTTCTTTGTTCTCATAAGCTGCCATGATCTTTCTGGTATCATTAACACCTTGTATTTCCTCAGCTAAATCCGGGTTCTCATTCAAATAGGCTTCTATCTTTGCTTTGTCTTCTCCCGATAATTCACCATATACGTAGTTGATTAAAGTGACTTCATCTGGTGTATAATTCATGACTGTAATATTTCGGTTGTAATATTTTTTGCTACTAATACTTTTTTCAAATGACCGAGCCCATAATAAAGTCTGGACTTCACCGTATTCTCACTCACAGTTAATACTTCTGCTATTTCCTTAAATTTTAAACCTTCGTATTCTTTCATAATCACTACCTCTCTTTGCTCTTCATTTAGTGTTCTTAGAGCAGTTTGCAAAATGCTATTCAATTCAGATCTCTGATATTGTTTGTCCGGATTGAAAAACGCTGCTGTTGCTTCCCTATTTACGTCTTTCGCTTTATACTCCGATGCAAAATGCTGACTTGCGCTATTCATTTTCCTTACTGATTCATGGCAGTGATTTGAAGCTATTCTATAAAGCCAAGCCTTAAAACCTTCGGAATCTTTTAACTGCCATATTTTCTCATGAAAGGTGATGAACGTCTTTTGTGCCACATCCATCGCCTCATCATGGTCTCCAAAATATTTAAATGCATAATTGTAAATTCTTTTATACCAGAGATTTACAAGTTTGCCCTGTGCTCTATTATCACCATTTTGTGCTTTAGTGATCAGCGAGTCTGAATGATTCATGGCAATGTCAAGTAGTGTTTCGGCATACATGCTGCTCTTGTTTGGATCTAAGATGATTCTCCTCCATAAAAAGTTTTAAAGGAATCAATTTTTATCTACTTCCTATCAGCTATTTAATTTATCCACTCTGTATAACTTTGAGCTGCAATGAAATTTCTCATCAGCTTTATTTTACGAAAAGTACCCAGAAAGTATATCCAAAGGGTAGATAAACCCATTTTAGGCTTAATTGGTTTTTTTTTAAGAGGCAATACCTACACCTGTCCGATAATAAATAAAAGTTACAGAAAATTTCTTCCGTACGGTCGTGTGAACCCCCGGCCTAATGCTCTTTGTCCAGGATCGCTATCACTGGAAAGACACCGGTTGCTATGGTTATATCTTAAAAAAAAGACTGATTTTTTCGATAAACAGCTAAAGTTTCTTCACATAGCTCCGGAACAGTGCTTTATGAAGCCTTTTGAAAAACAACACGGTGATGATTACCTCACAGCTGATCTGGAATCACCACTAGCAAAAGTAAAAATGGATGTACATAATATCCCTTTTGAAGAGGAAGCGTTTGACGTAGTAATGTGTAACCATGTTATGGAACACGTAGCCGATGATATAAAAGCTATGAAGGAGAGTCACCGCGTCTTAAAACCTGGAGGTTGGGCCATTATGCAAGTGCCTTTCTTCCCTCCCATTCCAGAGGTCACCTTTGAGGACAACAGCGTTATAAATCCGTTAGATAGAGAAAAAGCATATGGGCAAGACGATCATGTGCGACTTTATGGTAAAGACTATCCTGATCGTATTCGTAAAGCAGGTTTTAATGTTAAGGAAGACGATTTCATTAAGAGCTTCTCACCAGAAGAAGTCAAGCGCTATGCTTTGGCCAAGGATGAGATCATTTATTTCTGTAGAAAAGAGAAATAGTCTACCCTTTAATTAATCTTCTTACGCCTTCCGTTATAAAACCATTGCCGTAGGCAATTAATTGGGTGAATGCTGCAGGAACACTTATAAAGGCTACTTTTAGGCTTCTATTTTTTATCCAACTATCGAGGAATATGAGAATACAAAAAGTAATATAGGACGCTAGTCCAGCAAAAGACAATGCTTTTAAGCCTGTTAAGCCTAGTAAGAAAATAGCTGGAATACCTAATGCAAACAGCATTGGAAAAATATGCACTAGCTTTACCTCCTTAGGGTAAAAACGACCGACATTGATCCTCGCTCTTCCAAAAAATTTTAATTGCTTATAAAATTGAGCTAATGTAGTTCTTCTCTTATGGTATACATAAGCTTCAGGTATTAGACCTGTTTTAAAGCCTTTTTCAATAATACGTATGCTAAACTCAATATCCTCACCCATACGGGTTATTACGTATCCGGAAGTTTCTTTGAATACAGCTTTACTAATCCCCATATTAAAACTTCTTGGGTGGAACGGTCCTAGTCGTTTCTTTCCGCCTCTGATACCACCGGTAGTAAAAAAGGAAGTCATGCTGTAGCTTATTGCCCTCTGTGTAGCTGTGAAAGAAGATAAGGCCTTATCAGGCCCTCCAAACGCATCAAGTGGTGTCTCAGTCAAGAAATTGTTAACCACTTCAAAATAATGACTGGGAATGATACAGTCGGAATCAAAAACAATAAAATAATCACCTTTGCTTTTTTCAAATCCATAATTACGGCTAAATCCTTGACCTGTGTTGGGCTTAAAGAAATATTGAAGCCTAAGCTCACCAGTATATTTTTCCATGAGATGATCACACTTATCTGTTGAACCATCTTCCACTATAATAACCTCAAAATTAGTGTAGGTTTGAG
This sequence comes from Bacteroidota bacterium, assembly GCA_039199635.1. Classification (GTDB taxonomy): domain Bacteria; phylum Bacteroidota; class Bacteroidia; order Cytophagales; family Cyclobacteriaceae; genus Fulvivirga. The sequence continues at coordinate 3,259 of JBCCSU010000195.1, forward strand.
CGGTTAGACTGTTCAGCAGCTCATCAATTTCATCAGGACGGTTATATACCGGTATAACAACGGAAAAGAAATACATTATTCAATACCGATCCGATCGCGAATCAGATATTCATTATTAGAATGGGACCGCATGGCCATCATCTCAGCAATAAAGCCGGTAAGAAACAATTGGACACCTACTATCAATGCTACTAGCGCTAAGAAAAACAATGGCTGATCTACCACATCTCGAACCGGTAGTTTGTAGCTAACTCGATAAATTTTGTCACCTATAACCCAAACGGTTATAAGAAACCCTGTTAAAAAGGAAAGTGTTCCTAAAGTGCCAAAAAAGTGCATTGGGTTTTTCTTAAACCTTGAAACAAAAGTAATACTCAACAAATCTAGAAACCCGTTGATAAACCTTTCCAATCCAAACTTGGTGGTCCCATATTTTCTGGCGTGATGCTCTACTACCTTTTCACCAATCTTGTTGTAACCATTCCATTTAGCAATGACAGGAATGTACCTGTGCATTTCACCATGAACCTCAATATCTTGGACCACACAGTTTTGATAGGCTTTAAGACCACAGTTAAAGTCGTGCAGTTTTATTCTGGAGATCTTACTGGTGATAAAATTAAAAAACTTAGAAGGTAATGTTTTGGATATAGGATCGTGTCGTTTCTTTTTCCACCCGGATACCATATGGTAGCCTTGCTCCATGATCATGTTATAGAGATCTGGTATTTCGTCAGGGCTATCCTGCAAATCGGCATCCATACTAATTACTACGTTACCCTTGGCTTTTTTAAACCCGGTGTTCAGTGCGGCAGATTTACCGTAATTCCTATTAAAGGAAATTGCTTTTATTTCAACTGTTTCACTCGCTAATTTCTGAATGATTTTCCAGGAGTTATCCGTACTCCCATCATTAACAAATATGATTTCATAAGTAAAGCCGTGTGACTTCATCACACGGCTTATCCAATCTGTTAATTCCGGCAGCGATTCCTCTTCATTGTAGAGAGGAACTACAATTGAAATATCAGTCATTTATGCTTTATATTTCCGTGGCCGGATCACTATTTTTAGTAAAAGCAGTGATGATCAAGGAGAGTATAAATCCAAAAAGTAATGCCCCGAATATAACGGCAATAAGTATGAATTCAGGCGAAGATGAAAAGGAGCTGTATTCAAGCGCTTGCTCAATTTGATCGTCCGATAAGCCACTTTCTTCCATTTGCGCTATTTGCTCATCTCTCACCAAATCGAAATAACTGGCATCCACGAACTTCAGGTACACATAGGAAACTATACTTGAAATTACTCCACTAACCAGCGAGAGCAATGTACCAATTCCTAATCCCTTCCCGTAGCTCATATATCCATCACCTTCATTTTTGTATTCACGATGTGCCATTATGATTAAAACTATAGCCACCACTGTGCCTACAAGGGTCATTGAACTATTAGTAATGCCCATAGTATAGGTGATAAGCGAGGTTACAGATGAAATAACACCTGAAATAAGGCCCCATTTTAATACAATTTGTTTAGTTGATGGCTGTTCAGTTAACTCTTCCATTTTTTTTAGTTTAGATTATGATCTTATTCTAATGAAGGTGCAAAATAAAATTCCTAATTGGAAAGTCAAAAAACCCCTTCTTTCGTGGTTCCAAATGCAGTTAAGCGGTTAATACTATTTCTTATTTATCTTCTAGTCTCAGTTTTTCTCAAAATAACAGCCAGCAAGATGGATATAAAAAAGCCGATGATACAGCTCTTTATAAAATAATCAACCCCTAAAGTAGCAGCACTAGTGGACCTCGTTAGCTCTACCTGTCGAGTAAATTCTTCTTCCGTCATGGTTACAGGTCCTTCGGAGGTAAGCTGAAATTTATTCATTTCTAACCCCTGAATATTGGACTGTATATATTCCTGCAAGAAAGATTTTTCAATGCTTCCGAACAGGGTAATTGTCACTCCTACCACAATACCTACTAATAAATAAAAAAGAATACCGGTTAAAAGCCCCTGCCAAAAGTGAAGTTCACCGCTATTATGATATGTTTTAAATTCACGAATGCTGAAATAGATAAATACGCCAAACAAAAGAATCCGGAAATCATAGGCAATGGGTATGAGTAAGGGATGTTTGCCCGTATAAAAAAGCACGAATAGCAATGCTACAGCCAGCAAAGAGGCTGTAATAGCGTATTTGAGTGCAACTTTGAACAGTGGTTTTACATGCTCGATCATCTCATCTAGGGGGCTATATAGTGCTGGCCGTTACCAAATGTAGCCACTACTTGTCCTTTGATTTTTGTGTTCCAATATGGTGAATTTTCAGATTTTGATCGATTTGTGGCACTATTCAAAATCCATTCTTTATGTGGGTCAAGTAGTGTGAGATTCGCGGGTACATCTTCTTCGAATTTAGGCACCTCCAAACCGAGTAAATTTCTGGGTGCCGCTGTTACTGCCTGAATTAAAACCTCCCAGTCTACTTTATCGGATAGCACCGACAGGTTGTGTGCCACAGTTTGTAAGCTTGTAATTCCGAACTCGGCAAGATCAAATTCTAACTTCTTACCTTCTTCATCTTCAGGTTGATGTGAGGAAGTGATCACCTCAATAGTCCCTTCCTGCAAACCTTTGATCAAGGCGGAATTATCTTTTGAGTTCCTAAAAGGCGGCTTTACTTTCAAATTAGTATTAAACGTTTCTAGATCCGTGTCTTCAAAGGCGGTTTGATAAGCCGCTATACCGCAAGATACAGCCAACCCCCTTTTTCTTGCCTTCTTAATTAATTCTACGCTTTTCGCTGAAGATATATTAGAAAAATGGAGCCTCCCCCCGGCATATTCAAGTAATTCCAGATCTCTCTGAACAATAATATCTTCAGCCAGGTTAGGTATTCCTTTCATACCTAGCAGCGTACTTGCCGGGCCCTCGTTCATGACCCCAAAACGACTGATGTGGACATCTTCCGGCTGAGTGATCAGCAAACCATTGAATTTCTGAAGGTATTGGAGGGTTTTCAATAGAATGTCTGTATGCCAGAGCGGCTCCACCCCATCCGTAAAAGCTACTACACCTGCTTCATGTAAATCGATCATTTCCGTAAGATCATCACCTTTAGCATCTATAGTTACGGCTCCATAAGGATGTATTTGGGTGAGGTTGGTGTCATTTCTTGATCTTAGGTAGCTGATTGCATTTTTAGTTTGCGTTACCGGGCTAGTATTCGGCAAAAGAGCTACATCGGTAAATCCGCCTGCTGTTGCAGCCACTAATCCTGAGTCTAGATCTTCTTTATGTTCTAACCCTGGGTCACCAAATAAGGCATTCATATCAAACCAACCTATGGAAAGAATGCCATCTTTCACACTTAATACTTTTTTGGCTTTGGGAGACTCACGACCCACATATGAGATCTTCCCTTTCTCCACTAATACATTTAGTTTCTTTTTATGAAATTTTGAGCCTTTACAGTAAATGGTAGCTGATTTAATTAAAACTGACATATTAAAACTTTAGTCAAAAAGCGGATTAACAAAACCTCACACAATAGGAAAAACAACGATAAACAAATAGCGTATCTCCATAAGGCTACACCTACATATTTATTCTCAATAAGTGACTTAAATGATGTAATATCCTCACTTTCCAATAATTTGACGTTACCTTGAAAATAAGATAACAAGTCGTCTTCCTGATTTAGATCTGATTCTTCTGCGGCATAATTAAACGCGATGGCTCCTTGTACTTCATTGTTAATCTCCAAGTCGTAAAATCCGGCGTTTAGCAAGTATTTTGGCAGCTGCAGAGCTAACTCTTTTGAATTAAATTGATATGCCGGTATAAATTCTTCCTCACCTTTAAGCTTTACTACCATGTCCGTTTGAGCTTCGGCCAGCGGAAATGTAATCGTCTCCGAATCTATAAATTCATAAAGTCCGGATTGACTGTTAGCTCCATACATAGCCAAACGATACATAACCGGCACAAAGAGCGCATGATCTTGAAAAGTACCAAAGGATTCACTCAGCGGAGCCGCCAAGAGGTAAGTGGAACCCTGACTTTTATTTTCCGATAGATAGGGATACCCGGCCTGAGTACGTAAAATCGCCGACCTCTCTCTACCCCAAGTTAAAGCAGTGGTAACTTCAGGCATAGCCATAGAAGGTACCTTATCTTCAAAAACATTTGCGAAAAATGGATTGTCAAAATCGGGGGTAGCTAATGATACTCGAGCACTGGTATCCGCAAGGTTAATCAAACTTAATCCACGAAGTACTCGATAGGACAAAACATCGGGCCGATAAGGAGGTACTACAAGCAAACTTCCTCCCTGGTCAATGAAACTGTTCAATGGAGTAAGAAGTGAAGGCTCAATTGATGCCAACTCATTAATTATGATAAGATCAGCAGCCTCGATAAGGCTATAATCCAGGTTATCCGCTTGAAAAGATTTGAATTCAAAAATAGTTTGATTACCGTAAACAGTCTCCACGGGTGTAGTACCTGCATTTTCTTTTACCTCAAGTACACTAATTTTAGTATTAGTAGTTAGCGTAAAGTAAAAATCATTATCGAAAGTTACCGGAAATTCTTGTAGGGTAATTTTACCCTTGTTTGTGTCTTTCAAGTCTAACGACAGATCGAATGATATTTCCGCTTTATCATTAGGTAATATAGTTATAGTACCAGTGGCTACTTCTACCTCATTTAAAATAACCTTCACCACAAGGTCATTCACCTCAGTCAAGCCTGTATTTGAAATAATAGCCGTTAACCTCGGTCGAATATCTCCAATCAAAACCGGAGTATTCAGAAAAACAGAATCCACACTGACGTTCTGGATACTTCTAAAACTAAGCGGTATCAGATTAAAGTTGCGCAATGAATCAAAAATTAAAGGTTCCCGGGCCAGTATGGTTTTTTGAAAATCGCCGATCCAGAATACTTCTTTCACTTCGTTAGAAAGTTCTGATTCTATTCGTTCTTTGATCTCGAAGGCAGATCTGGACGAGCCACTATAATCAATCTGAGTCAAAAAATCTGCAATCTCAGCTTTTCCCTTGAACGTATTCGAAAAAGAAGAAAAGTCATTAGTAATCAGTTTATACTCGGCAGCTTCAGGATAAACGTTGATCAGACTTTGAACATACTCGGTCGCGGCATCCAGGGCCGTTAAATCACGGTCTACCTCATTACTCATACTGTAAGAGTTATCGAGATAAATGATATTACGATTCGACGCAATATTATTTTCATCAGCCGGCAAAAATGGCTGACAGAATGCCATGATCAGAAAGAACAGAAAAAGCAGTCGTGAAGCGAGTATTAAGTAATGCTTTAGCTTCCTCTTAGAGCTACTGGCTTCTTTTACCTTTTTTAGAAAACGGGTATTACTGAAATATACCTTTTTGGTCCTTCTAAAATTAAAGAGATGAATGATGATCGGGATAGCGAGCGCAAATAGTGCGTACAGGAAACCTGGGTTTAGAAAAATCATCGATGGCAAAAGTAAAAAAATAAGCGCAATCTCAACTTCGACTTTTTAGAAAGGGCAATATATTACTCCAGTTAAATGTGACTTTGCGAAACAGGAGAATTATACATTAAAAAATGATTCTCAAAAGACGCGAAATACAAATAGCTAATAGTGGTTCAATGGCCGACATAGCCTTTTTACTATTGATTTTCTTTATGCTAACTACGACAATAGTTAACGACAAAGGGCTAGATCTTTTGTTACCACCAGAACATATCAAAAAAAATAATATCCCAATA
>JBCCSU010000196.1:0-9003 GCA_039199635.1 Bacteroidota bacterium
GAAAGTAAAAAGTAAAAAGTATTTAGCGAAAGGGAACTGCACTTTATACTTTTTACTTACTACTTTCTACCTGAGTCTTGCTACTCACTAAAATATTATCCTATTTAGTAAAGTCGATGCGAAGGATAGTAACTACATCATTTATTCTTTCTGTTTGTGTTTCTTTAGGTGTTGCCGGTGAATTGGTATTATCCGGTGCGTATCAAGGAAAAGATGTTTTTGTTCAAAACCCTTACAACCGATCAAGCGCTAGCTTCTGCACGGAAAAAGTCTTTGTCAATGATCGCCTGATCTTAGAAAATCCCAAAGTCTCCGCCTTTAAAATTGATCTTTCCTACCTGTCCATAAATGATTTAGTGGTTATTCGTATAACGCACAGTGAAGGCTGTAGGCCTACTATTATTAATCAGTACGTACTAAAAACAGTTTCTGATTTTAAATTTTTAAGTGCTGAGGTAGATAACAACAGTATCCGCTGGGCCACCTTTGGTGAGAAGCTACCGGGAAGATTTACTTTGGAGCGACAAAATGAAAAGCTAGAATGGAATACGTTAAATAGTGTGGAAGGGAAACAAAATTTAGCAGATAATCTTTACGCTTTGTCCACCAACCATGTTAAAGGGGAAAATAAATATCGGATAAAATATGTGAATGATCAGGGTTTTAAATCTTACTCTCTTGATTTATATTACACCAAAGCGGATACCTTGATCACGTTTAGACCGGCTATCGTTACCTCTCAAATTATCCTTTCCGATAGCACAGCGTTCAAAGTATTGGATTTCCAGGGTAAACTAATAAAGAAAGGTAATGGTCGTGAGATCCTTTTGCTTAATTTAAAACCTGGCGCTTATTTTCTAGAGATCCAGAACCGAAGAGAGAAGTTTATCAAGAAGTAGTTTGACGTTAGCGGTGCATTATGATCAACCGCTCTTGGATCACAGCACCATCAGATAATTGCAACTGAACATGGTAAAGACCCGGAACAAAGCTAATTGTATTGAAATCAACCCGATCTGAGCCCTTGAGTACCTTCCGCTCATATACTGTTTTCCCGAATTGATCGTAAATCACCACCGGTATTTCATCGTTGATGGGATTATTGAATCTTAACGTTACCTTTTGATCAGCAGGGTTAGGGTAAAGGTAAATACCATTCTCTAGGAATTCACTTTCTAGCCCTGTAATCAATGGAGGTAAAGATAGATTATCGATATAATCGGTCTGGTAAACTGTTCGAGACTCCTCGTCTTGTAAGAAGATGACGATGGCTACCTGATCAGGATCAATGATCTCGGTAGTCGGTTGCCAGGTAAATTTAACAGAAACGGAGTCACCGCTTAAGATTTGGTTGGGGAATTTAGTGCCGGTAGCGGCAGGTAACATTTCTCTTACTACATGGTTCAACACCGTTTGTCCACTTGGTACTTCCGATGCGCCAAGGCTGGAGATGCTCACATTATTCTCTACAATGGCTATATGAGCTATTGCATTAGGAGCTATATCCTGCAAAGCTCTAAACGAAGCCTGAATAGTTAGTAAACTCCCATCATTTTGAATATTTGCTCTTATAGCTATCGGAGCGTTATCCAACGTTCGAATATTATACTCTGTTTCGCCCCAAGCGGAAAACAAATCACCTAGATCAGTTCTTGCGGAACCGTCCAAACGTGCTCTCGGTACTTCGTCAATGCCATAATAAAGGGCTCTGGCGCTGGCGGGGGCAGGGTTAATGTCATTTATAGGGTCTTCACCAGGAAACACGGTATGATAATTCAATACTACACGTTCTAGGGTACTACCGGGGAAGTTTTCCAGCACTTGTGCTTCAGCTAGGGTATTTGCTGCTTGACTAACGTTCGTGAAGTTTTCAATCAACACCAGACGCGTTCTATTTCCAACAAAAACGTTATCCAGTGCGAATCCATCAGGTTTGTCCACAGCGTCTGAACCTTCTGTACTGCTAAAAGAAAACCGGAACAACACTTCTTGTCGCTCGGTAGCGGGTATATCATCCAAACTGTGCTTAGATGTGCGCCAGCCGTCTGAATCACCGGACCATCCGTAGAACCCAACCGGCTGATCTCCCGGGTTGGAGGATATATCACGTACATTGTACCAGTTAATACCAGACTGAATGCCGTTATCGAAATTACCTAAACGAGTCCAGGTGCCGTTTATTCCGGTGGTAGAGTACTCTACGATGACGCCATCTTCCCCTTCAGCAGTATTTACCCAATGGTCAAAAGATAATAGCGGCCGATCTAATTCACTTAGATCAAAGCATGGACTAAATAAGAATGATTCTTCGCTTTTGCTGTAAGGACCATCTAGTCCAGTAATCCAGATCTCAGAGCCGTTATTTGCGTCTAGCGAGATGGTAGTATTTCCTGGTCCCGGGCTACCAAAAGACCACGAAGAATTTATTCCTGATGCTACCCAGCCACCACCTAGGTTGTCATTGAAGCTTTCAAAGTAATTAATATTATTATTGACCGTCTGTTGATTAGTGATGACCACAGGTTTTACGATGGAATCATTACATCCATTCGCTGAAAGTATTTCTAATTTTATCTCATACAATCCTGCACCAGTAAATACATTATTAAAATCATCATTTGCATTCATACCATTTTTGGTCTCTTTTATTTCGCCATCTACACTCCACCGAACCCCTAAAAGACTAGTATTGGTGCCAAGGTCAGGCGTAAAATTAATGCCGCCAGGGGATATACAGCTGCTGTCAAAGCTGAAATCAAAGCTATCAATTCGCTCAACTACAACTTCTACTCCCTCACTTAAACAGCCGTTTACCTGCTGTGCTACAAAAAATGTTTCTGTTCCGGTGACCGCCTCTAAAACGGCCTGATCCAGGATATTTCCTGTAAATACCAAGTCGTTATCTCTATCGAACCACCTAATTATAACATCACCATTAATTTCGACAGCGTTGGTTCTATCTACTCCAATGGCAATAACTTGTGGTATTTCGTCACCTACAATACAGACCTGTGTTTCATTGACATTTGGCACAGGAGGTTTTTGTACTACGGATACTTGCCGACTAATTAAGCTGTCACATCCTGTTTCGGCAATATAACGATACTCTATATCTATAACTTCTGGAGTGAAGTCGTTATTCGGGTCGTCATTTTCTAAAGAAAATTGGATGTTGGCTGGATTAAAGAAAAAGAGATTACTTCCTGATGTTATTGCGCTTGGATGGCTCGGAGAAGAAAAAATAGCAGTTTGACCTTGGCCGAGATCATTACTAATGGTCAATTGTCTTGCCATATCGTCTTCGCAGTAAGAATCAGTTATCAAAAAGAGATTAGTGTTGGGTGTGGGTTTTGAATTGATAAATGTATTTTGTTGTCCCAGCGGCCGCCTGTTTCCGCTTTGAAACTGATCATAAAATATGGTTATTTCACCGTCATCTCTTTTTTGCTCTTTAGCCAACTTGGGATCAAATACCGCGGTGTTATTAGCGAGGTCTACATCCCTTATACCAAATCCATAAAATAAAACATTAGCACCAGATTCAACCGTTATCCCGCTTGACGGATTTAGTTCAATTTGGATCGGTTCATCATCCTCACAAAGCTCCTGGCTTACCACCGTATTTGTACCTGCTATAACGATAGTTGAGCTTCCATCAAACACGATAAATTGCTCTGTTATCTCTCCTGTACAACCATTTGCATCAGTTAGTGTAAAGTTGATATTATGAGGTGAGTTAAGTATTTCCGCTTGACCTGGGTCAAAAAACCAATCGATAGAACCTGATGTATTAGTGAAGAAAATCCCTGGGCCGGAAAAAACACCGTCTAGTGTATCAGGACTAATACCACCTCTTAAAATAGACGGAGTAGCGTTTACCTCAAAAGATCTGTCAATAGGTCTTAATATTTCGGCATTTGGTAAATCATTAACCGTAACATTTAAAACTATGGGTAAGCTCTGGCATCCATTTAAGTCGGTTTCAACTACTTCCACGTTGTAAGCTCCAGATGTACCACCCCATTCTACTATGATGGTACTCGTTCCATCACCAACAAAGGTATTGGTAACACCTTGCACCGACCAGTTATATGTACTCCCGGAATTATTAGCAACACGGTAGAGTATACCGGAATCATTTGTGCAGACATTGTTATTTGGACTAATAAAACCATTAGTAGGTATAGGGATAAGATTGATTTGTAAATCGGAAGCTGTACCACTACCACAAGAACCACCATTAGGGGTAAGTCGTACAGTAGCAAAACCATTATCCATATCATCAGGACCAAAGGTGTAAAGCGGATTGCTTATTGCTGGATCATTAAAACTACCATCGCTGCCATCACCGTTACCGCGGTCAATAACAGACCACTGGGGCGTAACTCCAGCGCCAGTAACGCTACCATTTAGCGGTACCACCGCAGGATCTGTTCCATCCCAACAGACCTCTAAAACTCCTGCTTGACCGCCTGGATTTGCGGTAGAATTACTTACGAAATTAATTACCAGATCATCTGTGACCAGCTCACATGGTGCAGGATCATTGGTGGTTGAGAGAAAAAGCGTCACCGAATTGTTTAATAAGTCATTGGTACCTATGGTATATTCTGCGTTAGTTAACGAGGTGGAATTAGCAAATGTACCATCACCACTCGTTGACCAAACTGTTCCCACTCCCGGAGCTCCTGTAAGGGATGGAGCAATGCTCAAATCAGAAGTATTTAACTCAATGGTCAGACCGTCCGCCGCAGGGCACCAATCTATACTGCCTCCAATACCTCCTGCTTCTACAACGGATCGAACATTCTGAGTAACCGTGTAGGAACCGCTTAATTGGCCTATGGGAACCTGACAACCATTTGCATCTGTTACACTTACTGGACTAAAAACGTTTGGACCCGGAGCATTTGGATTAGCTGTAATATCATCTCCTGAATTATAGTTGGAAACGGAACTGATACCATAGTCAACAACGTATGGACCGGTACCCCCACGTATATCCACCTTGATAGTACTACTTACTACTGTACCACTTGAGCAAACAGGATCATTATCAATAGTACCAACAGTTAGGTTAGCTTGTGATGGTCCAATCTCAATAGTTTCGGTAGTAACTAAATCTGTTACTGGATTACCTCCACCTGTTTTTTGCAAAAATATAGTTCCAGAAAGTGAAGATATAGGAGCACCATAAAATGGAACTGTTGCCGTAATTAGGTTGTCATTGACTATTGTAAAAGATGACGCATTGACATTGCCTCCGGAGCCATTAAATCTTACTGTTGTTATTCCGGTTAGGAACTGACCCGTTATGTTTATGTCGTCACCTACACAACCCACATCAGAAATAGATGCTACTGTTTGAGGAGCAAAAGTGGTGAAATTCCAGGTGGCATTGCCAAAAATCCCGCTAAATGAATTACCGGCTACATCAGTGATTGCACCGGCATCAATTTCAATGTAATACCCGGTACCTTCAGCTAAATCAGCGGTTGGATTGATGGTAAGAGCATCGGTACCGCTTAAGGTAGTAGTACCAACAGGAAGTGTTTCGACCACATTATCATTGCTAATAAGCTTTAAGGTGATATTACCTGTGCCAATAGCTATATCTTCATTAAACTGAATAGTAAGATCAGCATCAATGGGGTAATTAAATAAGTTGTCTTGTGGTGTTAAATCCGCGATTATGGGTGGCGTATTATCTACTTCATAGGTCTCACCTGTTGTAAATGAATTATTAAATGTATTTCCAGCAATGTCTGAAACAGTAGCACTGGCAGATAGTAAATTAAGCCCTACGGTTTCATTTAAACCACCTAAACCAGTTGCTGTAACCACATAAGTATCGTTACTTCCAATAACAATTGAAATACTTCCACTAGAAGCATCCAAGGTAAAATCACCACTGCCCACTCCGGTAACCGGCTCTGAAAAAACCACTTGAAAACGCACGGAAGTAGCCGAAGTAGGAGAGGGGTCGAGGCGTGTTATCGTATTCACGGTAGGCCTGGTATTATCAATGATATAAGTAGTAGGCGCGGTGCCGGCGGTAATTGAAGAAAGTGCATTACCGGCAAGGTCATTGGCTGTAATAGTAATAGCAGCACTTTGGTCAACACCACCTGGGACATCCCAAACGAAGTTCCAGGTATCCGCGTCTACCTGATTTAATACTGCATTCGTTACTACGCTACCAATAGAAATACGTGGTCCTGGTGTATCATCGATAGCTTCTGAAAACTCTACGGTAATCGTGACATTATCAGCATCTCGCACTGTATTATCCGGATGGTCGTCATTAATAACTGCCGTAGGTGGTGTTCCATCCACGGTGACGGTGTTACTGACTGCATTGCTCAACCCTCCGCTTTCCACAGTGATGGTACCATCACCCGAACTAGTGTAGGTGAATCCCGAGAAGGTTAACGTTCCAGTAGAATAGGCTGCAGGGGCTCCTAAAATGGTGACAGGGGAGGTAACCGTAACCGCTCCGTTGTAGTCCAGATCTTGATTACCATTCGCATCTATCGCTTCTACCACAGGTTGAGGATTAATGGGTGCGTCTTGTAATTCCAAGGCATCAGGCTGAGTAGTAAACTGCTGGGCAGTAGCTATTACTTCAATACGATTATTATCTCCAGAAGTGGAGGAAACCGCTGCACCTGCATTGGCAGCAGCAGCACCAGACCCTGCTGGCTCAAATGTGGCATTCGATACCTGGAAAGAAAACTGTGTGTTATCCGTCACAGATGTACTAAAGCTTGCTCTTATGACAAAATCGATGCTGCCGTTATCGGGTGCAGTGATGCTAAATGACCCGAAGATGAGTGTATTACCGGTAGGTACGGCCTCGCTTAATTCAGTTTCATATGATCCATTATCATCCAAGTCTCCGTACAGTGCTGCTCTACGAATAAAACCTCCATTGGTGATATCAAACTCAATGGCTGTAAGTTCAGTAGTAAATACATCACCATCATTTCCGGAGCCCCCGTCACGTATCGTAAATCCGGCCACTTCCAAACTTGAAGTGCTAGCTGTAATATTGGTATTCTCTTGAAAATTTATGTAGGCTATGTTATCAGGTGAGGTGAATGAACCGTCCGCAACGATATCTGAATTTTGCGCTGGTCCATTAACATTAAATGTATTTGAAAAGCCTGTTTCCATTAATAATGGTGACGAATTGGCACTTCCTAACCTTATTCCTGTTTGACTCACGGTATGTATAATATTAGCATATGTACCAAGTCCTGCGCTAAACGTGGCTGACGGTGTAGATTGAAGAGTACCCTCAGAAGTAAGTTCTACAGATCCGGTATAGTCCAGATCCCTATTTCCACGACTATCTATTGCCTGTATCGTCACAGGGGGTGTCATAGCGGTGAGTACAAAAACATTTGAGGGTTGCTGTATAAAGTCTAATGCCGTAGCTGTTACAGCTATTGTATTATTGGTGCCGCCTCCTGTTTCATCAGAATTAGCATTTTCACCGGGAGCAAAGCCGCTTCTACCGGTTGGAACGGTTATATCAGATTCATCTACGGAAAAAACCAGTCTTAAGCCATCTACCGTGGTTGGTAGTGAACCACCAAAGGTGTTCAAAAAAGAAACAGATAAAGTGTAGGTGCTTGATGTACCGTTGTTGACATCCCCCAGATCGTTGCCAGTAGGTATACCTGTCATAACGATATTGTCTTGATTGATAGTTACTCCGCTTGTTCTTGAGTCCGAACCGTTCGTTAATTCGACTGTTTCGATTAGATCTCTCAGGTCAGTAATTTGACCTCCTATTTCGCGAAAAACAATTTCTGAAAAGTCCGTGTCCAGGTTATCCCCACCTAAGTCTTCAATGGTAAAATTGAATACTTCCACTCTTGACCCTGGCGCGGCAAGTGAAGAAAGGGGCGTACTTGATCCGCTACCATTGCTAATAGTAGAATTAAGGTCTCCGGCTAAGGTTTGATTCTGATCTATTGCTTCTCCCACCAAATTATAGCAATTACTCGCATCGTTATATTCAAAAACGGCAAAATGATATGTAATACTCGGTTCTAAATTGGTAACCACCACGGAAGTACCTGCTCCCCTAAAGACAATTCTTGTGTTGCCTCCTTGATTCTGTGCTGCATTGAAGTTAGAATTAACCTCACCAGAGTAATCATCACCATTTGATGGTCTGAAGGTAACGGGTGAATTTCTTCGGGCTACTACCAGTACACCATCACCGGAAGGAGTTCCACGTACCCAATTTACTTCCATCGTAGTAGCTGTAGTATTACTAAATGTAATTGCGCTCGCTTGACCTGTAGGTGCTGCGCAGTCGGTAGTCACATCATTTCTACGTGGGTTCGTAAGACGATAACAATTACCGGCTGTATTGAATTCATAAATGGCAAAATGATAAGTGGTAGCCCCTGATAAACCGTCAACTGTGGTACTATTTGCAGAACCCTTAAAAACCACAAAATTACCGGTACCTATTTCGTCACCGCTACCAAAAGTTGAGTTAGCTGTATAGTCAGTTCCAAGTACTGGGTCCGCATTTACAGCAGCTCCCTCGCGTGATAGAATTAAGGACTGATCTCCATCACCGCCACTCCAGGTAAGCGTGCTTTGCGAATCATTAGTGGCAGAAAAGGTTAATGAACCCGGACTATTATTAGGTTCTGAACAAGCTGTAGTTTCGCTCGTAGCAAAAGCACCTGTTAATTGGTAGCAAAAACCCGCGAGATCATATTCATATAGAGCAAAGTGATACGTAGTAGCGCCAGTAAGGCCGGAAAGGGTGACATTGCTACCTCCATCGTCATGAATTACAAAATTTCCAGTACCTATTTCATCACCTGTTCCAAAATTGGTGTTGCTCGTATAATCTACACCTATCGTAGGTTGAGCATCTACTGCACTTCCTTCTTTTGCGAGTACTAAGGTTCTGTCTCCATTTCCTCCCGTCCAATTTATAGTCATTTGATTGTCTTGAACAGCAGAAAAGGA
>JBCCSU010000197.1:0-9003 GCA_039199635.1 Bacteroidota bacterium
CCCCCAACTATTAAAACCCTTAGAACGATACTTTTAGACCGCTCTATCCACCCGCTAATTTCAGTTTGAAGAGCCTCTTTGTAGGCTTCTGATTCTTGTCTAAACTTTTCTATGGTAGGCTTTTGATCCATTCTTATTCTTTACCTTTCAATGTATCATTTAGCTTTTCCTCAATAGTTTCTTCAATATTAAGACTGTCTTTAGTAAAGTAAAACAGTAGAAAAAGTATAAGATAAAAGGCTGATACAATTAGAAAACCGATGTAGAGTTTTCCGATCCACTCCCCGATTAGGAAAGCCAAACCAAAATTTAAAAATATGAAAAAGGTCAGCCCCAGACTGGCTAAAATAACAGCTACTAAGGCTTTGGCTATGAATTTCGCCAGGTCTTTCTTGATCTCTACTTTAGCAATTTCAATTTTAGACTCTACCAACTTTAGTAGATTATCAACTATGCCATCTAGTTTTAAAAAATTTAGTATGCCCTTCTTATCTGCCATAATTTTAGTAAGAGAAATAAAGATAGGAATCTTTATTTGATATCGATTTTAGTCAGTTGTTCACTCCTGACGAGTTCACCATCTTTTGTGAATCTTTGTGTACTTAGCAGTAACTTATCATTGACACTGATCTTATACTGAATATAAGACGAGTCCTTATCTACAGGGCTATAGAACGTTTTCTTAAAAACATAAACTGAATCTGATGAGATATTTTTTATTTTTTGTGAAGGTAAGATCTCAGAGATACAAATTTGATACTTACCATCATCTACATCCTGATCATCCCAACAGAAGCCTTCCTTTTTGATCAGATAAAACTTATCGTTCAAGAATAGAACATCATTATTTCTGTAGATGGTAAGGATGTTCTCGCTGTTCCCTTTGTTAGAAAGATTAGCATCACTTCCCCAGAGAGATCCGTAACGTTTATCTTTTGCCGCTATGCTCATGACTATTTTTTCTTTGGAAACGCCTCCTTCTTTCACTAAATAGGTAAGTTCAGTAATCTCAGAAGCATTACGGTTAAAGTAAATAAGCGCAAATGGAACGATAAAAAAGGTAAACAAAATGTAACCTATACCAGCTAATCGGTAATTCATGGTTAGTCTCCCAAAAGCCATAGCCAGTTGAATAGGAATCATTCTTAAATATTTAAAGGGCAGAAAGACAATTACGCCAACGGCATTTAAGAGTAAATGTGTGACCGCTATGCTGATGGCCGCATTAGACTCAAGTAATACAGCTATAAAAGCAGTTATGGTAGTACCAATATTAGCCCCTAAAATAAAGGGCGTGGCGCTTTCTAGCGATATCTTCCTAGTGGCCACAAAGGGTACAACCAGTGATGTGGTAATAGAGCTTGATTGCACACCTGCCGTAAAGGCCGTTCCCCAGAAAAAGGATTTGAAAGGATTACTGAAAATATAATTCCTCAGTTTACCTTGAGACTCACCAATAACAAGCTTATAAATGGAGGATGATAGTAGTTTAATAGAGGCGAAAAGCAGAATAAAGGATAGTACAATACTTACTATACTGTTATCAATGAATCCAACTAAATGTGATGTTATTGGAAATCCGCCCAATGATTTAAACCCTAAGTTGTTCGAAAAACTATCTCCATCGGCCGGAACTAGCATGCCGGTAATACCCTGTGCTGTGGCTGATACAACACCGTAGTAATATTCAAGAGGAAACAGTACTACTACCGTCAGAATATTGAAAAAATCATGTACTGTACCTGCCGCTATTGCTTTTCTAAATTCATTTTTCTTGGTAATAAAGCCCAATGAAACGATAGTACTGGTTAATGTGGTACCCACATTAGCCCCCATGATCATCGGTACAGAATCGGCAATGGTTATGGATCCTGAGGCTACTAAAGCCACGATCATAGCGGTACTGGTAGAACTGCTTTGGATAATAGCCGTAATCAAAAGTCCTAAAAAGAGACCGATGAAAGGATTTTTAGTCGCAAAAATAAGTGATTGAGCTGCCTGTTCCCCTAAATTCTTAAAGGCCTCGCCCATTAGATCCACAGAAAAAAGGAATACCGCTACGATCAGTATTACTTTGAGCGCAGCGAGTATGATTCTTTTTTGCTGGTGTTTTTTGGGCAATAGGTGCAGTTTAAGCTTGCGAAATTAGCATTTTGAGAAGTCTAATCATAAGCGTGTTTATGAAGCTAATATTAATAATACGAAGAACTATAGTGCTTATTAAAATAACATGGTATTTTCGAGGCACTTCAGTAGGTTCTTGGAGTTAACAGAAAGTTAACATTAAGCTTAAACTGATTGCAACACAGATGACTACTTTTACTCATACACAGAATCTTTATTCTGATCGATGAAATTTGGTGTATATGATGTTTTAACCCTAATAGGTTCATTAGGGTTCTTTATCTACGGGATGAAGATCATGAGTGAGGGAATCCAAAAAGTAGCTGGTGCCAAAATGCGCCAGATACTCCGGGTTATGACCTCTAATAGATTCTATGGTGTACTTACCGGTTTTTTGCTCACGAGTTTAGTCCAATCTTCCTCAGCTACTACTGTAATGGTGGTCAGTTTTGTTAACGCCGGACTGCTATCACTGGTAGAGTCCATTGGGGTAATCATGGGTGCGAATATTGGCACTACCATTACCGGATGGATCATTTCTATTCTAGGCTTGAAGGTAAAACTGGCCGATATGGCCTTACCTATTATTGCTTTTGGTTTTCCATTGCTTTTTTCTTCGCGAAATAGGCTGAAATCATGGGGTGAGGTTGTCATTGGATTTGCTCTACTTTTCATGGGCCTTCAGGCCCTTAAAGATGCCGTTCCGGATATTAAGTCAAATCCTCAAATGCTGGAGTTCCTCACTAACTATACTGATCTGGGATTTTTCTCCACACTTATTTTCATTGGGATCGGCACATTGTTGACCGTGGTGGTACAATCATCCAGCGCTACCATGGCCATTACCATTTTAATGGCCAATGAAGGATGGATACCCTTTGAAATTGCGGCAGCCATGATCTTAGGAGAGAATATCGGAACTACTATTACTGCCAACCTGGCCGCTTTAGTGGCTAATTCACATGCTAAAAGGGCGGCCAGAGCACATTTTATTTTTAATATTTTCGGAGTGCTTTGGATGCTGATTTTTTTCAATTGGTTTTTAAAAGGGATAGACTCTTATATGGTAAGTAATGATTATGCTTCGCCCTTTCAGAATGCACTATCCATAC
This sequence comes from Bacteroidota bacterium, assembly GCA_039199635.1. Taxonomy (GTDB): domain Bacteria; phylum Bacteroidota; class Bacteroidia; order Cytophagales; family Cyclobacteriaceae; genus Fulvivirga. The sequence goes on from JBCCSU010000197.1 coordinate 3,237, forward strand.
CTATAGGGCTTTCACTTTTCCACACCACTTTCAATATCATCAATGTTTTACTTTTGATCGGGTTTGTGAATTTCATAGCCCGTGTGGTTACTAAAATGATTCCTATTAAGGCCGATGAAAAGGAGTTTGGCTTAGAATATATTTCCAGAGGTCTAGTGACCACACCCGAAGTATCCTTAATAGAAGTGTCCAAAGAAATTTCAAAGTTTGGTAAGATAACCGCTCGTATGTCAGGGTTTATTAGTAACCTACTTGAAAAACAGAAGACAAAGAGTAAGACCAAACTTCTTAAGAAGGTAAAGAAGTACGAGGAAATAACGGATAAAGTTCAGTATGAAATAAGTACTTATTTATCTAAGCTACCCTCATCGAAACTGAGTAGGGAGGGTTCACTACGGCTGAGAGGCATGTTAGCTATCATTAATGACTTGGAGAGAATTGGTGATCTATTTTATCAGATATCAATAGGTATTGATCAAAAAAACGACAGTGAAAGTTGGTTTACCCCAGATCAGGTAGAAAATCTAAGGTTGATGTTACAAAAGCTTAATGAAGCTTTTGAGATCATGAACCACAATTTACTCATCGAACCCAACAAAGTAGTTTTGGATACCGCTATTACTAAAGAGAAAGAAATTAATAAACTCCGAGATAAACTAAGAAAGAAACATCTTAAACATCTTGAAAAGGGAGAATACGATGTGCTAAGCAGTTTAGTTTACGCGGATCTATGTAGTTTACTGGAGCGGGTTGGTGATCATATCTACAACGTCTCTCAAGGAGTTTCCGGTGAGTTGGCTAAGGACGAAGAAGATATTTAGGTTAAACCTTTAATTCACTGATAGCCTGCCAGGCCATCATGCCCGCACCTATCTCCAGTGCGTTCTCATCAATATCAAAAGTAGGCGTATGTACGTATGACGTGATCCCCTTTGCTTCATTTCGGGTGCCTAGCCGGTAAAAACAGGCGGGAATCTCCTGAGAATAATAAGAAAAATCTTCTGCACCCATCCACAGCTCCAGGTCTACTACGTTTTCCTCGCCTAAATATGCTACAGCGGCTTTACGCGCTCTTAAGGTAAGCTCGGGATCATTTTGTAAAAAAGGATATCCTTTATCAATGTTTACTTCGCATTCGGCACCCATACCTTTGGCGATTGATTGCGCCATCTCCGTAATAAGCTGATGGGCCTTCGACCGCCATTCTTCGTCCATTGCCCTGAATGTACCAGCTACCTTTACTTCGTTAGGAATGATATTCGTAGCGCCTAGAGCTTCCACTTTTCCAAAGGAGAGCACAGTAGGTTTCTTAGGATCAGCATTCCTGCTGATAATTTGCTGAAGCGCTACTATAATGTGTGATGTTATCAGCACGGTATCCGTTAATAATTCGGGAATAGCTCCATGACCGCCCTTACCTTTGATGGTCAGATAAATCTCATCAGCACTAGCCATGTACATTCCGCTTCTAAAACCTACCTTCCCCACCGGGATTAATGGCATGACGTGCTGCCCGAAAATAGAAGAAGATGAAGGATTCTGTAACACACCGTCCTTGATCATCAACGAAGCACCACCAGGGTTTTTCTCTTCACCCGGTTGAAAAATTAGCTTGACGCTTCCTTCAAATTGGTCTTTTAAAGAATAAAGAATTTTGGACGTACCTAACAGTGATGCGGTGTGCACATCATGGCCACAGGCGTGCATAACACCGTCTTTTTTAGATCTATAGGGTACATCGTTCTCTTCATGGATAGGAAGTGCATCCATGTCTCCACGTAGAGCGATCACTTTACGTTGGGGGTTTTTGCCTTTAATGACAGCGGTGAGACCGGTTTTAGCTACACCTTCTACAGGATCTATACCCATTTTTCTGAGTTGGGCGGCTACATATTTAGCCGTTTCAAACTCTTGATAGCTTAATTCGGGATTTTCATGCAAATATCTTCGAATGGTGACTACTTCAGACGCATATTTTGCCGCGAGTGATTTAATTTTTTGGATCATTGGATGTAGATCCGTTCAGGAATGATCAAGGCCGAAGAGAACTTTTCCTTAATTAGTGCATAATCTCCTTGAGCTTCCAACCGTGAATAGTATTTACCAACCTTCACCTTAAAATTGGGCTCTTCAAATTTCAGAGAAGGCTTTGAATCTTCTAAAATAGAATATACTCTGCCCCTGGCTTTTGTAGCCGCTTCACTGTCGTATCCCGAATAAACCTGGATGGTAAAGCCATTGACAAAACGTACATCCTTACGAATAACATCAATGCTATCCAGTACAGCATTAAGTTTTTCGGTATCGTCAAATGAAGGATCTACTAATTCACTGATCACCTCACCCTCTTGGGTACTTGTAGTATCATTAACGTTAGATACGTCCGGATAGGTTGGCCTTAGGTAGGAAAGATCTTCTTTATACTTTTCAGCATTATCAGCAGTAGGCATTACACCTGGTGAACAGGCCATAAAAACCAGAAAGACACTCCAAAGTATATAGCTAGTTCTATTCATATTAGTCTTCTACCATAACACATTTATTACTCTGTATATCTGCTTCTACTACCTTATACTTTACGTCTTTTTTAAGAGTCCCATCCATATACTGTACGGTTACCCGATCATTTCTTCCGTAAGTTTTTTCAGACTTAATCGGCATAGTTTTCTCTACCGGTGGACGATTGACATCTGCCCTTGGCCCACTGCTCAATACGGAACGACTCTCTTCTTTTTGCTCTTTGAGCCGCTGTCTGCGCTGCACACGGGCTTCTTGTACCTGGCTGGGCTCTTCCACAGGTAAGTTCGCTTTCATAAGAAATGAAATGGTATCTTCATTTACCTTGGCAATGAACCTTTTAAATAGCTCAAACCCTTCGAATTTATAGATCAAAAGTGGATCCTTTTGTTCATAGACCGCATTTTGAACACTCTGTTTCAAATCATCCATCTCACGTAAATGGTCTTTCCAGAGTTGATCTATTATAGCCAGCGTGACCATCTTTTCCATGGCTAACACCAGCTCTTGGTTTTCAGTGGCCAAGCATTTTTTCAAATTTGCCGCGACTCCAATCTGCCGTTTGCCATCAGTAAAAGGCACTAAAATATTCTCAATGGTAGCACCCCGATTTACCTCTATGTCCTTTAAAATAGGTAGCGACTGTTCAGCAATATTTTGATTTTTTCTTCGGTATTGTGAAAAAGCTTCATCGTACAGCTTTTCTGCTAATACCTGTTGATCTATGCTGTCAAATTCTGATTTCGTAATTTCAAAATCAATACCTAAAACTCCAAGTGTGGTGAGTTTAAAGCTCTCGTAATTTTCAGCGCCTTTAGTATTTAATACTATGTCTTCACAGGTATCGAAGAGCATATTCATTATATCCAGCTGCAATCGCTCACCGTATAATGCATTTCTCCTCCGCGTGTAAATCACTTCACGCTGTGAATTCATCACATCATCATATTCTAACAAACGCTTTCTTACACCAAAGTTATTTTCCTCTACCTTCTTTTGCGCTCTTTCGATGGATTTGGTTACCATAGAATGTGATATCACTTCGCCTTCTTGTAATCCAAGCTTATCCATGATCTTGGCGATTCGCTCCGGCATAAACATACGCATGAGGTTATCTTCAAGTGACACGAAAAATTGTGAGGAGCCTGGATCTCCCTGTCGGCCAGATCGGCCTCTCAACTGCCTATCAACACGTCTTGATTCATGGCGCTCAGTTCCAATGATAGCCAAACCACCTGCCGATTTTGATTCCGGGGTTAACTTTATATCTGTACCTCTACCGGCCATATTCGTTGCGATAGTGACTGTGCCTGGTTTACCCGCCTCGGCAACTACGTCTGCCTCTTTAGCGTGTTGCTTCGCATTAAGAACCTGATGATTGATCTTTCGCATATGTAGCATTCTACTGACTACTTCTGAAATCTCTACGGAAGTAGTACCTACTAAAACCGGCCGTCCCTCACCGGTAAGTTTCACAATTTCGTCCACCACGGCATTAAACTTTTCGCGCATGGTTTTATACACCATATCTTGATCATCATTTCTGGCGATGGCTCGGTTGGTAGGTATGACTACTACGTCTAATTTGTAGATCTCCCAGAATTCACCTGCTTCGGTTTCGGCCGTACCTGTCATGCCGGCCAGCTTATGGTACATGCGGAAATAGTTCTGAAGTGTGACGGTAGCATAAGTCTGCGTAGCGTCTTCTACTTTTACACTTTCCTTGGCTTCAATGGCCTGATGTAGGCCGTCAGAATATCTTCGGCCTTCCATAACACGGCCGGTTTGCTCATCTACAATTTTTACTTTACCGTCTACAAGAATGTATTCTGTGTCTTTCTCAAAGAGGGTATAGGCTTTTAGTAACTGGTTTACGGAGTGTATGCGTTGAGATTTTACAGAGTAGTCACGAATAAGTTCATCCTTCTGTTTTACCTTTTCTTCATCACTCAGTTCATCGTTCTTTTCCAGTGCTGCTACTTCCGTACCTATGTCAGGCATTATGAAAAAGTTGGCATCCTCTCCCTCACCGGTAATCAGGTCAATACCTTTTTCCGTAAGCTCGATGCTATTTTGCTTCTCATCAATAGTGAAATATAAGGGCTCATCTGCTTCAGGCATCATTTTCTGATTATCCTGCAAATAGAAGTTTTCTGTTTTTTGAAGGATTTGCCTTACTCCCGTCTCACTTAAAAATTTGATCAGTGGTTTATGTTTAGGAAGTCCCCTGTGTACTCTGAAAAGGGGTAGGCCTGCATCCTTGTCATTGCTTTCTCCGATGAGCTTTTTAGCCTCGATCAGGTACTTCTGAACTAGCTTCTTTTGTGCCTCTACCAGCTTGGCGATACGTGGCTTTAGATCGTAAAACTCATGCTCATCTCCTTTGGGAATAGGCCCTGAAATAATGAGAGGTGTACGCGCTTCATCTATGAGTACAGAATCCACTTCATCCACCATAGCATAATGATGCTTGCGCTGCACCAGTTCTTCAGGGTCACGTGCCATATTGTCACGCAGATAATCAAAGCCAAATTCATTATTAGTGCCGTAGGTAATATCTGCCGCATAAGCCTGCCGTCTGTCATCTGAATTAGGTTCGTGTTTATCTACGCAGTCTACGGTAAGACCGTGAAACTCGAAAATAGGAGCCATCCATTCGCTGTCCCGCTGCGCCAGGTAAGTATTCACAGTTACGATATGAACTCCACGTTTTGCTAACGCATTTAAAAAGGCTGGAAGCGTAGCCACCAAGGTTTTGCCTTCACCTGTAGCCATTTCAGCTATCTTACCTTCATGGAGTACTATTCCGCCGATTAACTGCACATCGTAATGGAGCATCTCCCAAGTGATTTCATTGCCTGCTGCCATCCACCTGTTATGCCACACCGCTTGTTCCCCGTCTATTTCTACGTTGGGTTTTTTGGCCGCAAAGACTTTGTCTTGCATAGATGCCGTAACTACTAACTTTTCATTTTCTTTAAACCTGCGAGCGGTTTCTTTTACGATAGCAAATGCCGTGGGAAGAACTTTTTTCAGCGTCTTCTCGAGCTCTTCATTTCTATCTTCTTCCAGCTTGTCAATCTCATTAAAAACGGCTTCCTTTTCGTTGATATCCATATCGGGATGGCTATCAACTTTGTCATGTAATGACTTGATTTGATCATCGATGGATTTAAGGTCAGTATTTATAGTTTCAATGACTGAATCGGTTTTCCCCCTTAAGTCATCGTCACTTATATCGCTAAATGCC
>JBCCSU010000198.1:0-8810 GCA_039199635.1 Bacteroidota bacterium
ATTGATGGGGATTCTTGCTTCATCCGTCCTCTCTAGAAATCTAAATACAAGTATTCAAACACAACGTGCCAAAGCCCTTAGAAAAGCACACGGACTATCTCAGTCACAATTAGCAGAAAAATCGGGGGTTTCTTTTGGTAGCATTAAACGATTTGAAAGATCAGGTAAAATATCTTTAGAATCATTACTCAAAATTGCGTTTGTATTGGATGCTTTAGCATCGTTTGAGCAACTGTTTCCCCCAAAACCTTTCATGCCTGGTTCATTGGACGAAATAATTAATTCAAAACGCTGATTTATGAAATTAAAGCCAATCGAACTTCTCCATATTAAATTTTATCATCAAGGCAAACATGTTTCTTTGGGTAGATTGGCTATGAAGGCAGACCGTATTTACTTTGAATATGATGCTGCATTTCTGGAACTAAATCTACCCGTTTCACCTTTTAAGCTTCCTTTGCGTTCGGGGGTTCAGGTCAATGAGGATGACGTATTTAATGGTCTATTCGGGTTATTCAATGATTCACTGCCTGATGGATGGGGGAAGCTGTTATTGGACCGGGCAGTAGTTGCCCAAGGCGTTCCTTATCAAAGTTTATCGCCGCTGGATAGGTTAGCCCATGTAGGAGCAAGTGGCATGGGTGCACTCACCTACGAACCGGATCGTGGTACAAACAGCGGAGTGAATGGCCTTTTAAATTTGGATACCTTACAGACAGAAGTCCAGGAAGTATTGAAAGGTGAGGATCACGTGGAGCTCGATAAGTTACTGGAATTAGGAGGTAGCTCGGCAGGCGCCCGCCCGAAAATACTAGTAGGATACAATCCTCAAACCAACGAAATCATTAACGGACAGCAACCGATCCCTTCAGGATTTGAGCATTGGATTATAAAATTCAACGCTGTGCTAGATCCACCAGATACAGGCAGGCTAGAATACGCTTATTCGCTAATGGCAGTGGCCGCCGGAATTGAGATGCCCAAAACGAATTTATTTCAAGGTAAAAGGAGTGCCTATTTTGGAGTAAAACGATTTGATAGGGAAGGCAATCAGCGGAGGCATGTGCATACGGCTAGTGGATTGTTGCATGCTGATCATCGCCTTCCAAGTCTAGATTATGAAAATCTTATGCGATGTAGCCTTTTCCTTAACAAGGATATCCGTGAAGCAGGGAAGCTTTTTCGATTAGCTGTTTTCAATGTATTTGCCCACAATAGGGACGATCACTGTAAAAACTTCTCTTTCTTGATGAATGAAGAGGGCTCTTGGTCTTTTGCACCAGCTTATGATCTTACTTTTTCTTATGGTCCTGGAGGAGAGCACAGTGCTACGGTGGGTGGTGAAGGAAAGAACCCGGGCTCCGTACAGCTTAGACAGCTAGCTGAGAAGTTCCAGTTAAAGCACCCGGAACTAATAATAGATGAAGTAAAAGAAGCTATAAGCCAGTTTTCAACATTTGCTATGGAAGCTCAAGTAGGTAAGAAAATGGCTCAAACCGTTGAAAACAGATTATCCAAGCTTTTGGTTAATTAAGTGCCGATCCTATACTCTTAAAAACAGCTTGATGATGGAATCACCATTATTCTTCTGTCTAATACAGGTGATTTCCCTCGTTTTGAGATCACTGATCTCATCTTGAATGAGTTGAATTAATGTAGTAGTAATTCAGTTTGATCAAAGTCATTTGTTTATCAATCATTCCGTAACGTGTTTATCGGATTCGAAAAGGTTGCGCGTAAGGCTTGCCAGATAATTGTTAAAGCTGAGGTACCGATTATGATAGCTCCCGAGGTGATGAAAATTAGGAGCGAAAGATTGGTATGATAAGCATAACCTTTAAGCCACTCATTTCCAAACCAGAGTGTAATCGGGGTTGCGATTATAAATGCTACAACGATAAGTTTAAGAAAGCTCACAGCAAGCAATATTACAATCTGTATTTCGGAAGCACCGAATACTTTTCGAATGCCAATCTCTTTAGTGCGCTTTAATATGGAAAACGAGGATAATCCAGTAAGGCCAAACAAGGCAAGTAAAAGTGCCGTATAGCCTAGTCCGGCAATCATTTGTTCTGTTTGTTTATGTTGCTTGTAAAGAGAGTTGAAATCGACATCCTGAAAAAAGTATTCAATCGGATATTCAGGGTTTTGTTCGTTCCATACTTTTTCGACCTGCGCAATGGAGCGCTGGATGTTTTCAGGTGAAAGCTTAACAAATGTGTATCGGTATGAGCGTACGGTATCCATTATCATTACCAATGGCTGGATGCGGCTGTCTAATGAAGTGAAATGAAAATCCTTGACCACACCTACAATTTGTCCATAGGGTTGGCCATGGAAACCAAAATTATCATCAAGTGGGTTATTCAAACCAAATCGTTTTACTACGGTTTCGTTTACAATAAACCTGCTTTGTAAGTCTGCGGGGCCATCTTCAAAATTTCTACCTTCTAATAATTCCAAACCAAGCGTTTCCAGGAAATCCGTATTGATCAAGATCACTGTAGAAAAGTTTTGTGGTAGTTCTTTACGCATTTCGTCCGTCCAGAAAGTAGTTGATCCTGTTTCAGAGCCAGGTGTGGTTGAAGCCGCTGCCACTTTTAAAATATCTGAATGCTGTAGCAGCCCCCTCTTCAGTTTTTCGAATTTGTCCTTATCAGGCCCTTGCATGCGTACAACCATGAGTTGATGTTGATCGTATCCTAAGTCCGCACTGCGCATGAACCGTATCTGTTCCTTAACCAAGAGCATAATGCTCATTAAAATGATAGTGAGCGTGAACTGCATGATTACCAACACTTGCCGTATCCTGTTTTGAGCAGTACTAGAAGTTGATGTTCTTTTAACTACATGAATAGCTTCAGTTTTCAATAAGACTGTTGCAGGATAAAACCCCGCAATAAAACCTACAAGAATTAGGAAGATGATGTAAATTAATACAAACCTAAGTGTTAATAGTTTGGAAGCGGCGATGTTAGTGTTTAAGATCGAGTTGCACTCTGGAATAAGAAGAAAAAGAGCGATATATGCTAATGTCCCTGATAATATGGAAATTAAAATAGCTTCACCGAGATAAGAGAATCTTAGCTGTCCCGGTCTTCCACCCAAAATTTTATTCATTCCAACTTCTTTCATTCTTTCACTTGACCGGGAAGTAGCGAGATTTATAAAATTCACAATGGCCAACACTAAAATGATAAGGGCTACAAACCCGATCATCCATAACTGTTGATCAGGCACTGCAGTAATAATATCCCAGTCCAATACCTCTTTATGAACCGCTGCCAACGGCTGTAACCTGTGGCGGTAGTTTCTTAAAAAATCAATTGGGTGGTCTTTTAAGTTGTGTTCGACAATCTGATATAGCTGCTGAACTATGTTATTAATTTTTGATGCGTCTTCAACTACTACATAGGTAAAGGCCACGGTGTATTCCCAGACATAATCCAGATCAGGGTTGTGTTGAATTGGTCGTAGGAAATCAAAGTTAAGGTGCGTATTTATTGGTACGTCAACTACCCCTGTTACGCTAAGGGCTTCCTGATTGTTTAACCTCAATGTCTTCCCTAAAGCGCCTTCGTTGCCAAAGTATTTTCTGGCGGTCTTTTCACTTAATACAATACCATTAGGCTGCAGTAAAGAGGTTTCTGCACTCCCTTCAGTAAATTGAAAGTCGAAAATGGTAAAAAAAGTAGAGTCGGCTACTAAAAAGTTGTCTTCATAAAACCGGGTATCTACGTCCTTTTCTACCAGTACAGAAGTGGAATTCATTTTATAGGGATAGAAGATTCGTGCCAGCCTATTGATTGATGGAAGCTCCCGTGCGGCATGATAGCCCAGGGCGGAAGAGGTTCCGGAATACAAATTGCCACTTTCCTGCTCTACATGGTTGATACGATAGATTTTATCGTATTGTGAAAAAAAGCGGTCGTAACTAAACTCATGCTCCAGGTATAGTCCGATTATCGCAAAGGCAACTATTCCAATGGTAAGACTTGCCATTTCTATAGCAGCATAAAACTTTCGTTTTATCAAATTTCTGATTGCCAGCATTAACGCATACCTGATCATATTAATTGTATCCCTGATTGAACAGCACAATTATGACGAGATTGGATAGTAAGACAGCGTGTGTTTATCTACTACCGGGACAAACTGATGACTTAAAAGGACAAGGTGCGGTGCCTACAGTTGTATGTTCGCTTTAAAATTTCTGCTGTACCTCAATGATTTTCCATTAGACATCGATACAAAACCATCACCGGTCCTTTCCTTTTTCAAAGAAGATATTTTATTTCGGTTTACAACGGTAGATCGGTGAATTTGAACAAACTCATCGTTAAGGATGCTGGCTTTGAATTTTTTTAGGCTGGAGTAGAGAACGTACTTTTCATTCTGAACATGGATGGATATACAATTTCTATCCGATTGGACCCAAAGGATGTCTTGGATGGAAATAAGTGATTCCCTTTTTCCACATTTTACCTTGATGGAAGTTGGCTTTACCACTTCTTGAGAAGGCGATCTCCAGGCTAATAATGAAATCAAGCCTAGTATTAAACCATTTGCCATCACATTATTTTGGATAGGGTTAATGAAGCTACCTGAAAAAACATCTTCGCAACCGAAACCATATCTTAATACACCACTTATTAAACCTTGAATGGTAAATTGGTTAACTACCAGTAGCAAAATACCTAATGTGGTTAATAAGGCAATTTTAAGAGTTCTTGATCTAGATGTTTTTTTTACGTGCGAAATCCCCATTGAGATATAGGGTGTGAGAATTGACCAAAAAAGTATTCCACCAAAGAATAACAGACTTAATTTAAGATAGCATACTCCTCCCAACGAAAGTTGATGCAAATAAGACATTACTATGCTAAGTATCCATAAACAAAGTAAACCCAGGAGCATCTGTACCACGCGGGTTTGGGCGAAATAATTAGAATGAGGCAGGGTCATTATCGAATCGACTTCATAATTATATCACGCAATATGGGCTTAATAGGTTTGGATAAGTTAGAGTAACCAGGAATTTTGAGTATCATATATTTTGGTCGAAGAACAGGTGATTTTAGTTTCTACCGAACAAAACAATATGAAGTATCGGGAAATTTCTTAGAGGATTATCAGCCTTATTATACTATTGTCCGTAATTCTTATGGGTAAGCCCGTCACTTAAATAATGGATGCCTGTTTTTAGTAATGATGAACTTTATATTCCTTTTCGCCAGTATTGGAGTAATTAACGGGTTAGTTGCTGCTTTTTACTTACTCATTAAAAAGCATAGGACAATTTCTGATATTTACTTTGCCGGGCTTGTCCTGATGCTCTGCATACGGATCGGAAAATCTGTTCTATTGTATTTTTTCTCTGGGGTCGATCTTTTTATATTACAACTGGGCCTGTCTGCCTGTATTTTTATTGGTCCTTTTTTTTATCTGTATATCAAGTCTTTAAGAAAAGTACAGCAAGAGTTTAACGCTAGTGATGTACTGCAATTATTTCTATTACTAGTCTTTATTGTAGCTATAGGAGTGATTTACCCTTATCCCCACTACCCGGAGTATTGGAACCCCGAAATTGTTCAAGTCATTTATGTTGTTTGGGGAACGTATTTTCTTCTTGGCTTACGCGAGGCGTATTTACTAATAATACCAGGAAGTAACAGATCAAAAGAGCGAAAAGAGGATCATAAGTATCTTATCATAATAGTTTTGGGGGTTACATTAATCACTATTTCATATCAGCTGGCATTGCATATAGGATTTACATACATCTGGGGGGCATTCATTTTTTCTTTCTTTTTTTATGTGCTTGGCATTCGTGCTTTGCTCAAAATAAAACCTATAGTACCACAGTCTAAACCGAGAAAACTTGAAGATGGTGAAGCAATCCTTCAGAAAATAAACTCATTGATGGACAATGAAAAGCTTTACGTTAAACAGAACCTTAAGTTAGAGGATATAGCCAAAGAACTCGGAGTTAACCGCCATGCTGTTTCACACGTTATGAATGAGGTTTATGGTCTAGGCTATGCCCACAATATAAAAAGTTATAGGATCGAAGAAGCTAAACAACTTATTAAGGTAAGGGCAGAACTAAGCCTGGAAGGTATAGGTTATGAGGCTGGTTTCAAGTCTAAGTCTGTATTCTTTGAATCTTTTCGGAAGCTGGTGGGCTGCACACCGGCAGGTTATAAAAAGCAATTGAAAACTTAATTTGAATGCCATTTGGATTATACAATCGTAAAGGTAGCCTTCGAAGTAGAAACCCTTGAGCAAACGGTATTGAACGGAATCATTCAACAAATTGGTTCGATTTGATCGAATCGAACTTCTTACGAACTAAGTTATTCTCCCATACCACCTCATTGACGTAATCTTGAGCACAATCAATTTAACGACATGAGAAAGTTTTTTTTAGTCCTTACAACCATCATATCCTTTAATTCATTTTCACAATCGGAATATGACAGCATTAAGGCTGTTGTTCAACAATTCATTACCGGTACGGTATATAATTATCCGGACACCATTTTAGCGGCCTTCCTTCCGGGTACCAAGATGTTTTTATATTCTCCGGAAAATCCTTCGCTAGAGATGACAGTAGAAGAATATGCTGCTTTATATGGGAGAAGATCACCAGGTACTGTAAATAATCGTCCGAGTAGTATTGTGAGTATTGAACAGGTGTTAGATGTGGCTTATGCAAGAGTGGAGGTGCTTATTCCCTTTTATGGTAATCGATATAATGACCTTCTGCTGCTGAAGAAATTTCCGGACGGCTGGAAAATAGTTGCTAAATGTACCTCTGCAGAACCCATTCCAAAAACGACTGAGAAAACGATAGCTAGGCCAACGAAAGAAACTGTGCTCAACAATCTTAAAAAGCCATGGAGTATGGCATTTATCTCTGAAACGGATGTCTTAATAGCTGAAAAAGATGGAGGCTTATTAAGGGTTAACCTTGATTCAAAGGAAAGGGCAAAAATTAAAGGATTACCTAAAGATGTAGCGAAGCCCGTACGTATTGATACTACGAAATTCAAAAAAGGAGTATTTCCATCGCGTTTACATGGTCAAATACGCAGTTTCAATGCAGGCTGGTTTCAAGTATTACTAGATCCTGATTTTCAATCGAATGGGTATATCTACCTGTCTTATGCAGCAGAAAACCGTAAACGTGAAAGTGGCTTAAAGGTGGTGAGAGGCAAGTTGGAAGCTATTGAGTTGACTAATGTAGAGGTATTGTTCGATGCTGTTCCCTACACACATGGCTTATTTCATTATGGTGGGGGGATGATTTTTGGGCCGGATAAAAAGCTATACATTACCACAGGGGAGAGGAATTTCCAAGAGTATTTAAATCCCGAGCCTCCTGTTGCTCAAGCTTTGCGTGATGGAAGAGGTAAAGTCATAAGAATAAACCCTGATGGATCAATTCCCAATGATAATCCTGATTTTGGATCAAAAGCGATTAAAGGACTTTACGCTACTGGTATCAGGGCATCACAGGGGCTGACTATTGATGCTGAAACCAAAGAGATCTGGTTTAGTGAGCATGGTACCATACAGGGCGATGAGCTTAATATCCTTTATGCCGGGGCAAACTATGGCTGGCCTTACCAAACATCCGGGAGGTACCGGTCAAATGATTACCAACCTCTGGTTCCTGAAAATGTAGAGTTCACTGATCCTGTTTATTTTTGGGATCAAACGGTGACCCCAACAGGGTTAACTTTTTATTACGGGAAAGAGTTTTCTCAATGGAATGGTAATATTTTAGTTCCCGGCTTAAGCAAAGGTAGTTTATGGCGTATGGTTATTGAAGATAATAAGGTGACCTCAGCTGAGAAATTATTTGTTGATGAACCGGTAAGATTACGTAAGGCCGTGGTTTCCCCGCAGGGTAAGCTTTATTTACTTACCGATGAGGAGAATGGTAGGCTCATAAGAGTTGTTAATCAAAATTATTAACCTATTATTGAGTGAAATCAGATGTTGATGGCTAAACCCTGGCCTCATAAATGATCCAAATTTTTAGACGGGAAATGATTGACACTACATTTACGTTGATAAGATACGTGAAGTACTTCCTTACTGGTTTATTGCATTTCTTGGTAATATGTGGCCAGGCTCAGGTTACAGATTCCATCCTAAAGACTTACCAACTCGAGGATGTGATCGTTAGTGCCTCCAGACTTCCTCAGCATGTTGATCAGTTGCCTTTGGCCATTTTTCAAATGGACTCTTCTCTTATTGGTGTTGACAAGCAAAATCTGTCTATAAAAGAGTACTTACAGGCTGTACCTGGTGTGTATGTCCAAAATGCTTATAATTTTACGCAAGACACACGGATATCAATTCGTGGATTTGGCGCTACTGCTGCTTTTGGCATTAGAGGTATTAAGTTACTAGTGGATGGAATCCCTGAGACCACACCAGATGGAACCGGCCAACTTGATAATTTAAATCTCGATTTGATCAATCGCATTCAAATCATACGTGGTTCGGCATCCAGTCTTTTTGGCAACGCTTCAGGTGGGGCTATACTTATTCAATCAAAATTTGATTTTGAGAAAGATTTCTTTGAATCCAGCTCCTCAGTAGGTTCATATGGATTTTATTCACAAGCATTTTCAGGAGGTGTCAAACTAGATAGTACTACAATCACAGGTCATGTTCGTTTGTTTGGAAGTGAGGGGTTTAGAGATCATAGTAGGTTCAGGCAGATCAATACTAGAATAGCTACCAGGCATAACTTTAGTGACCGCTTGAAGGCTACACTTTTACTTGAGTACGTG
>JBCCSU010000199.1:0-8699 GCA_039199635.1 Bacteroidota bacterium
CTTTCAGTTCATTCCATTCAAGGTTCCTACTCTGTGGCTTAACGGCAGTAAAAACCTTTACATCAGGGGCTAATTCAAACTTAATTTCCTTCTCCGGATAAAACGGTTCTCTAAACGGAAAATTGATATGTACTGGGCCTTGCGGAAAATCAATAGAGCTGTTAACAGCTTCATTCATTATGCGATTAGCATGTATTTCGGAAGCTTTGTTCTCAAGATCTACTGGTATGGTAAATGACTTTTTTACGTGCTTTCCATAGATTTCATTTTGTCGAATAGTCTGACCGTCATATTGATCAATCCATTCGGGAGGGCGATCGGCCGTAAGCACGATTAACGGAATTTGCTGGAAAAATGCTTCTGCTATAGCAGGGGCATAATTCAGCGCTGCTGATCCTGATGTACAACATAGCAAGGTCGGTTTTCCGAGTTGTTGTGCTATGCCTAGAGCTATAAATGCCGCAGAACGCTCATCGCTGATAGATCGACATTTAATGTTCTGATTTCGGGCTAACGCTATGGTTAACGGGGCATTTCTGGATCCCGGAGAGATAACGGCTCTTTCTAACCCATGCCTGGCACAAATCTCAATTAAATTGAAAACTGACTGTAGATTCACCCTATGGAATGAGGTTAAGCAGAGTATTCATTTTCATTTCCGTTTCGCGCCATTCTTTTTCAGGGTCAGAATCAGCGGTAACGCCAGCTCCGGCATAAAGAGTGGCTGTGTCGTCTTTTAACTTCATGCACCTCAGGTTAACAAAAAGAGAAGTCTTGTCCTCGAAATCAATCGGGCCCAGGTAGCCAGAAAAATATTCACGATCGTATAGTTCATGTTCTTTTAAGAAGTTGAGCGATGGCTCCAAAGGCATACCACAAATGGCTGAGGTGGGGTGAAGTAGCTCTAACATGATACTGCCCAGATCCTGAAAGTTTGTTTTCACCATATCTACCGCAAAATCAGTTTTTAGATGAATAAGATTTCCTGCTTTGACTGTTTTCGGACCATTTTCTTCAAACTCTCTTAAGCGGATCTTTTTGAAACAGTTGATAATATATCTACTGACAAAGGCCTGCTCTTCTATTTCTTTTTGAGTCCAGGCCACTTCGGTTAATGACTGGCCTTCATAGGGTTGGGTACCGGCTAACGCTACAGTTTTAAAAATGTCACCGTCTAACTCTAACAGCAGTTCCGGTGATGCTCCCATCCATAGACCGGACTGCGGTGTATATACCATTGATACAAAAGCACCTGGATAAGACGCACATAATGTATTGAAAAATTCCCCGTGATTGAAGGTCTCGCTAAGCTCAACTCTTTTGTTCCTGGAGGGGACTATTTTTTGAAAAGTACCTTGGTAAATCTCCTCTAAAGATTTATTTACCAAATGAATAAACGGTTTATTTTCTACGTTTTTAATTTTTCTTCCGCCCGATCGAACAGATGGATAATCAATTTCTCTTTTAAAAAATGCATTTAGTTCGTCCAAACTTCCATAAGAAAGGCTACTGATGTTACCATTATTTAAATTGATGTAAACGTCCTTCTTCAAGTGTAAGGCTGACCTGGATTTGTCGAAAGGTTTGAGTAGGAAACCTTCAGCGACATCCTCTAAAGTAATTTTTGTTATTTCTTGGGATCCATCTAAATCCAGGATAAGGTGCATTTGATCTTCATTGGGCATACGCCACGCAGCGCAAGCGGCACCTTTAACCGTACTGAATTGAAGAATCTTATTAATATATTCTTCGCTTGAGAGCGAAACTGATTCTGCAATATGTGGAGAAAACTTCATCTAACCCTTCTTATCAATCACCGCTATTGTTATTCTACTAACGCATACTTTATTCTGAAGTTCGTCTAAAATGCTTATTTCCCATACATGCGTAGATCTCCCGAGGTGCAGGGGTTTTGCTTTCCCCAAAACATAACCGGATTTAACGCTCTTTAGGTGATTTGCATTAACTTCAAGGCCTACAGTAAGCTTGCCCTCAGGAACCGATAAATGTGCCGCTACGCTCCCTAATGTTTCAGCCAGCACCACACTCGCCCCGCCGTGAAGTAGTCCGTATGGCTGATGTGTACGGTGATCCACCGGCATTTTGGCTTCTACAAAATCATCTCCTATATCTGTGAACTCTATACCTAAATGTTCCATCATGGTATTCTTGTTCATAGCATTTAAATCGGCGGCGGTAATATGCGAAGGAATCATGGGCGATTAATAAAAAACACTACATTTGCGGCCTAAAATACGGACAATTTGAAAAGCAAAAAAATATACCTGGTAAGGCACGGGCAAACAGATTATAACCTCAAGGGGATAGTTCAAGGCAGTGGTATAGATGCCTCACTTAACGATAAAGGCAGGCAACAGGCCAGCGCTTTTTTTGATGCTTTTCAGCACATTCCGTTTGATAAGGTCTATACTTCTGAGCTCAAACGAACCAGGGAATCAGTTCAAGGCTTTTTGGATAAAGGACTTGCGTATGAATCTTTGGTGGGATTGAATGAAATTAACTGGGGGACAAGAGAAGGCATGGTTATAACACCTGAGGAGGATGCTTATTATCATGAAGTGATCGGGAGGTGGCAAAATGGAGAGACTCAGTTACGCATTGAGGGTGGCGAGTCTCCTCAGGATGTCTATAACAGACAAAAACCAGCCCTAGAGCACATTATGAATCAGGAAGATGAGCAGACAATTTTAATATGTATGCACGGCCGTGCTATGCGTGTCTTGCTGTGTCAAATGCTACATTACCCATTATACTCAATGGATATGTTTGAACATTCTAACCTTTGTCTATATCAATTACATTATAACGGGTCTAGCTTTACCGTTGAAAAATATAATTCTACGGAGCACCTTAAGGAGTCTTAGGCAGATTCAAAAGAGCGTTTTTAGCTTTTCGTTCAATACTGGATTTGTATTCATATCCGGAATACTCTTTTACCTTTTCAAAATAGTAGGCTGCTTTTTTCCACTCTTGATTATTCTTATAGATGTAGCCTAGCTGTAGACATGAATTTGGAGCGAAATAATTTCCCTTTTTAGAGGAATTTACGATAACTGATTGATAAAGCTGCTGAGCTTCTCTCGGTTTTTTCTGCTTGTGATACAGCCGGGCTGAACGGTATTGAAACTCTAGCTGATCACTGGAGTTTTGAAAGGTTTCTGATGAAATTGTTGATACTAGTTTTTGTGCTCTGTAGTAGTAGCCGCCGTCGGTTAAAAACCTAATTCTCCAAATGCGGGGATCGGGCAGCCTTTCTTTTTTCATGATCCGTTCCGCATACTTATCTGCTTCGCTTACAGCTTTGCCACTTTTACCGGCGAGGTTCAGAAAGTAACGGGCTGAATCTGACTTTCGAGTTATATGATACGTGAGCGCAATTTTAAAATAAGCATCTCTTATGTTTGACTGGCTATTGCTATTACCTATAAATTTCAAGTAGGCAGCCCTAGACTTTGCATACTCTTCAGCTCTTAATCTTGCCTCGGCCGTGAGGTAGCTTAATATAGGATAGTTTACCTCATAGCTGGCAAGAGCACGAAGCTCAGTAAGGGCCGATAAATTATTACTAGTTTTTAAATAAATCAGGACTTTCACCAAAGCAGTTAATTTGGTGTTTGGTAACGGTAAACTATTCTGATAGCTGTCATCATTTTTTAGATAAACAGATAGTAAAGCGAGCAGTGCCTCAGACTCATACCTGAGTGGTGATTTAGTCCTGGAAAAATCTCTAAGTTGGCTTAGTCCATGGTTTACATTACCTTCTAATCCTAAGAGTGACATCAGCCAGTCATACTTTTTCGGAACTGAGCCCATTATTACATTATGGATGGCAATGGTTTTTATAAGTGGTTTATAATCGGGGTAATTGCTGCTACCGTCTTTGGCTAACTTGTATGATTTTCTAATGGCCCATGCCGCACTTAGCTCGTTCTGATACTTTAACTGAACAAAAGCATAATGCAAGAGCATCTCGGCCTCCAAAAATACGGAAAGAGGATCATCAGGAGTTTCATCCTTACCTGACTCCAGAATTTTATAACGGCTTTCGTATTCGGAAAGCCTGCGCTGATCTTCTGCCAGAATAGTGTGTAAAGCCAAATGAAGACTGTAGATGTATATTTCAATCTTATTGTTTGGAATCTTCTCAAGCTGGGAAGGTGGTTCAAGGTTCCAGAGGTAGCCATACGCTTTTTTAGCAGAATGCCCGAAGGGTAGGTCTTGGGCCTGATTAACTATTGGCCATAAAAAAAGGCAAGCAACTAGGCTTACCTTTAATATGTATTTCATAGTGAAAAAACTAGGCTTCGCTTTTCTTGCGTCTTGTAGTTCTTTTTGGCTTTTCCACTTCCATTGATGCCATATCTACATCGGCAAGAATTCTACCGGAGTGCTCATCAATTACTATTTTCTTTCGTTCTTTGATCTCAGCTATTTTTTGAGGTGGTATAACGATGTTACAACCTTCGGCAGCACCTCTCCTCACTGTAACTACCGCAAGACCATTGGACAAATTAGCTCTTAACTTTTCATAGTATTTAAGTAGCTTATCTTCTATTTTTTTCGATGCCTTTTCACGTTCCGTTAAAAGCTTAGCTTCCTCAT
This sequence comes from Bacteroidota bacterium, assembly GCA_039199635.1. Classification (GTDB taxonomy): domain Bacteria; phylum Bacteroidota; class Bacteroidia; order Cytophagales; family Cyclobacteriaceae; genus Fulvivirga. The sequence goes on from JBCCSU010000199.1 coordinate 4,624, forward strand.
CTTTACTATCATTCAGAATTTCTTCCAGTTCCTTTTTCTTGTTTTCAAGATCCGCTGTACGCTCAGCGATTAAAGCTTCTATCTTCTCAATATCTTCTTTCTTACCCTCTATTCCCGTACCGGATTCTTTAATTCGCTTTTCAAATATTTGGATCTCTAGTTCCTGTAGTTCGATCTCCTTTGTTATAGCATCATACTCTCTATTATTCCGTACGTTCTTCTGCTGATCGTTGTATTTCTGGATTAACTTTTCCGATTCTTTTATGCCCGTCTTACTGCCTTTAATACTGTCTTCCAGGGTCTGTAGTTCGTCATTAAAACGACCTAGACGCGTATTGTATCCTTCTATCTCATCTTCTAAATCCTGAACCTCATCAGGCAGATCACCCCTTAGCTTTTTAATTTCATCTAGTTTAGAATCAATGGATTGAAGTTTTACAAGAGCATCGAGTTTTTGGGCTACTGTATTTTCCATGTATTTAAATGTAACTAATTGGGTTCGTTTCTACTTCTGATAAATTGAGCGCAAACTTATCAAATTTTTCAGTTAAAATCTCATGTAACAGGTCTTTTGTAAACTGCTCACTTTCATAATGTCCTATGTCTGCTATTATGATTGAATCCTCAGCATCAAAAAACTCGTGATATTTAAAATCAGCGGTAATGAAAACGTCCGCTGAGCGTGATTTGGCGGCACTTAATAGAAAGCTTCCCGAACCGCCACAAACGGCAACTCTGCGGATCTTTCTTTTACAAAGACTAGTATGCCTAATGCACTTTAATTCCATCTTATCCTTCAGGTACTGTAGAAAATCTACAGCTTCCATGTCATTGTTCAATTCACCAAACATACCGGAACCTACTTCCTGATTTTCATTTTCCAACATTTGTAGATAATAAGCTACTTCTTCATATGGATGTGCTTGAAATAGGGATTGTACGATTGCTTTTGCCTTAAAACTGGGAAATACTACTTCAACCCTATTTTCAATAACTTTTTCAGGTGAACCAGGACTACCTACAGTAGGGTCAGCTTGGATATTCGGAGTAAAAGATCCTATTCCTTCTACAGAAAAGCTACAATTATCATAATTACCTATCGCGCCTGCACCGGCCTGATGTAACGCGTCTAATACATCCTGTGTGTCGTTCTTAGGAACAAACGTCACCAGTTTACTAAGCGTATTGGTTTTTGGACGAAGTATTTTGGTATTTTTTAGTGCTAGCCTATCGCAAATTTTCTTGTTGACACCGGTATGAACATTGTCCAGATTAGTGTGGATAGCGTAGATGGCGATATCATTTTTGATGGCTGAAATAACCGTACGTTCTACGTAGTTTCTACCAGTTAGTGATTTTAGTCCTTTGAAAACAATGGGGTGATGAGCTATAATGAGGTTACAACTCAGCCGTATGGCTTCTTGCACTACCGCTTCTGTTACATCCAGAGTAATTAGAACTTCCTTAACTTCAGCGTTCTGATCTCCTGTGATCAAACCGGTATTATCATATGATTCCTGATAGGAGGTAGGAGCTACGCCTTCCAATTCTCGGATTATATCTTTTATTCTAGTCATAAAAGAGCAATTTTGCTTGAATCAAAAATATGCAAATTATTTTACCACCACCTTTCCAATGGGGTTTTTAGCCATTCTTCTATTACCATTTTCCGCGATCTACGATTTGGTGACCAGATTCAGAAATCATTTATACAACATTGGTTATAAAAGTTCTTTTTCCTTTCAAACCAATGTAATAGCCGTTGGAAATCTTTCAGTAGGAGGTACCGGTAAAACACCTATGGTAGAGTATATCATTAGACTCCTTTCTGAAAAATTTCAAATTACTACTTTAAGCCGTGGATATGGCCGAAAAACTAAGGGTTATATTATGGCTACTAGCGATGATAGTGCGAGCTCAATAGGTGATGAACCTTACCAGTTTTATCACAAATTTCAAAAAATTCATGTAGCAGTTTGTGAGGACCGTGCCCTGGGAATTCCGTTTATTCTTGGTGACAGGCCAAATACGGAGATCATTATTTTAGATGATGCTTTTCAACATCGATCGGTCAAACCTCAGCTAAATATCATGTTAACGGATTATAAAAGGCCTTTTTATGACGATTTTGTATTGCCGTCAGGCCGACTACGAGAATCCAGGCGTGGTTCCGGCAGAGCTGATATCATTGTAGTTACAAAGTGCCCAGAAGGCATTACCCATTCAGAGATGGATGTCATCACACAAAAGATCAAGACCTATAATTACGAAGCTGCGGTATTTTTTGCGGGTATTAAGTACGGCTCTTTGACTGCTTTTAAAGGATCAAGCGAACTTAAAAGTACTGTTACTGCCTTCAGTGGCATTGCTAAACCACAGCCGTTTATTGATCACTTAAAGGCTAAATACTCATTAACAGCACATATTGATTTTAAAGATCACTACGACTATACAATAAAAGATATTCAAAAACTATTGACACAGCTAGATCAGAACTCTTCTTTAGTCACAACTGAAAAAGATATGGTCAAACTGTTACAGCCAACGTTTAGAGAATATCTATCCAATAAGAGTGTGTATTACTTACCAATCGAAACATACTTTATAAAAGATGGCAAGCGTTTTGATGCCATCATTCAAAATTCAATTAGTGAATATTCTAATTAGTACCATTTCGGTTAGCTTTGTCCGTGTTTTTTAAAAGACTGATTTTTCTAGCTTTTCTGTTCAATGCCATACACGGTATGTCTCAAATACCGGATCTTGGAACTGAAGAAGCTCCGCAGCAGAGAAGGGGTTCCAGCATTTTAGATGATACCACGAAACAAATATTTGGTCCCACCACTACCCAATTTACTTATTTAAACAATGTGAAATACAATATTCCGGTCTATTGGTCTGTAGACACTACTATTTTGGATTTTCACCAAACGGAATTTCAGTATGTGTCCAGGTACGGAAATAGATACGTGGACCTTGGAAATATTGGTACGGCTATGCATCCTATTTACCCTCAAGAGACTCAACTGATTGGGGCCACTTCAGGATTTAATGTGTATGATCCTTATGCTTATAATCCCGAAGAAATCAAATACTATCGGACGTTATCACCTTATTCCAGGTTTAAAATTATCTGGGGTGGTGAAGGCAGGTCACGAACCGAAGCATCCTACACCAGAAATATAAATGAGAGGTCTAATTTCTTTTTTGATTACCGCGGTTTATTCATTGATAAGCAAATTGGCCGCACGGGAAGGGGTGATAGAAACGCTCAAGGAATCAACTATATGTTTGGCGGTAATTACGGCTCCAAGAATGGTAGATACCAGGCCTACGGAAATTTTACCAGAACCCGACATTCGGTGGAAGAAATAGGCGGGGTTTTAGTTTCTGATATTAACGACTTAGAGGGCTTCTTTAGCGATGAGCGTCAGCCTGCTTTAGTGGATGCGCAAACGGTCGAACTTCGCACCAATTATCAATTCTATCATCAATATAAAATTAAGAATGGCCTGCAGCTTTACCATGAGTACAATCGTTTTAAGCAGCAAAATGATTTTATTAGCGTCACTGGTAATGATGCGTATTTCGATGGGGTGATAGAACTGGACTCGCTAACGGCAACATTACCTATAAAAGACCGGTCTAAAATAGTTTACCGGCAGCATGAGGTGGGAGTAAAGGGTGATTTTGGTAAATCATTCTATAACTTTTACTATAAGATAAAAGATGTTGACTTCGATTATAAGTTTCTGGACGGCGATACCGTGGGTGTTGATACAGAACCACTTGAAAATTATGTTGGTGTCAATATAAGGTTTGGTAATGATTCCGTGAGCTTTATCAATGCCTACGGTGAATATCTCTTAGGTGGCAATTTTAAGCTGGGTGGTTCTGTTAAAAATAGCTGGATAGAAGCAGAAGGATATACGGCCTTGTCTCAACCGTCCTTTATTCAGCAAGCCTATCTTGGTAGGCATGACCTTTGGATCAATGCTGGCTTTGATGACCCCTTGACCACTACCATTAAAGGTGCATTGAACTTCACCAGGGGTGCTATTAACCTAAAACCCAAA
>JBCCSU010000200.1:0-8682 GCA_039199635.1 Bacteroidota bacterium
CCAAAGGTACGGTGGATCTGCAAATTGATGGTAAAAGAAAGGGTGATGAAGTGACGCTCAAATACACCTATTTTAATAATGGTGAAATAGTTAGAGAAGGTTCAGATAAAGTAGTGGCTGATGATAATACTGAGAAATTCAATTTCAATGACACCTGGGACCTCTCCAGCTTCCAGAAAACAGGAGAGCAAAGCTTTGAGTTTGTATTAACTACCAAAGGGAGAGATGATAATAAGAAGGCAATTATGCGAAAAACGGTCAACATTTCTAATGAAGAGCTTACTATCAAGCGAGATATTAAATATTTCAAGAAGAATTCAGAATTCTTCAATCGTCACATCTACAGCCTTAAGAAAAGGTAGCCATCATGCGTTTCCTCATTATCTTATTGTTATTCTTCCGGGCATCTACCTTATCTGCTGCCCAGATCATCGTGTTTGTAGATGAATCGAAGCCGCTGGATAAAGATTTCCTTAAAACGTACTACCCGGAGATCCAAGGTATCGCTAAGGCACTAGATATTGAACTTCTAAAATTGGATATCAGCAAAGGAGCTCCTGTGGAAATTACCGTTACTCCACAACTTATATTTCAAAATGAGTTTGGTAGATCTTTCTACGTGGGAAGATATTCAGAGCTTTCGAGGTTCAAAGTTTTTTTGAGAACTGTTGCTCGAAACCCGCAAACCGAAAAGTCTAATTTCAAAAATGATATCTTAACCTATCACCAGGGTAGATCTACTACTGCTCTGCCGGTAAAAGTTACGCAGGTTTCTGGCTCATATGCTGGAGATCAGGCCGACTTTAGAAATAGAGCCTTAGCAGCTTTTAATAAAGGCTTTAAAAAATTTTCGATTGAGCCACAGCTTGATTTCAAACGTACTGATCGACTCTTTTACCTGGATATATACCCATTTATAAGTGAAGAAGAAAAACTGTATCTCTCCTATGAAATCTTCAGCCAGTTTAATTGTGTGGTACCGGTTTACAGTAGGCTTACCGATCCTTTGGTAGGAGAAGTGTCCCAATTCGAAGCTATGTTTCAGAAGCTGGCGGCAATTTTTGAAAATGAAGTATTGAAAATGAGCAAAGAAGCTACCAATGGAGATGGTTTCAGCATAGTTTCAAACTCAACTGCATCCGTTTCTTGGGAGGATTTGGGCCTGGGAGAAATTAAGACAATCAATAATTTATCTGTAGAAAAAATAAAAGCTGCTGACTTGATTGATACCTGGGTGGTAGCCAGCACTATAGATAAATTAACACCGATGGTCCAGTTTAACTTTTACGCACCGCTAGATAGTTATGCCGGTGAAGTGAAGAACTTGAATGGCACATTGAAATGGAAAGCTAAAGAGCTTTCAGGCTCATTTATGGTGAATACAAAGGATGTGACCATGGGTGAAGAAACCTACGATAAAAACGTACATAAGAAATATATAAAAGTAAAGCGTTTTCCTGAGGCCTCATTCGTCTTTGAAAGCTTTTCAATAACGCCAGCCACGCTACTTAGCGGGGAAACAGACACTTATTTAATCCCAGGTACTTTTTACTTTATGGGTAAAAGTCGAAACGTTACGGCTGCCACACAAATAGTTCCGGTAAAGACTGCTAGTGGTACTATTCAGCTTGTGATAAGTAGTGCATTTGATTTAAACATATTTGAGCATTCTCAAGTAAACGGCCCTGATGGGCCAAAGGAGGCCCGCGAGAACATGCAGTTTAAGCTCAACTTTACTATGACCTCTAAGTAATCAGATTTGTCAAAAACCTTAAAAACTTATTTTGAACATGAAATTTAAAATAGTAACAACCACCCTGATCTTATTCCTAATAGCCGCTACTCAGTGGGCTTTTTATGACCCTTACGCTTTTGAGCTTTCTGAAGAACCCCCTGGAGTTATCCAGGCTATTGGAAATGCCGGGAGCGATCAAGTATTCACCTTCAAGAAGTGGAAAATAGAAAAACTAAAATGGGAAGAGCCTGGAGATTATGAAGGTATTTACCTTGAGGTGCTTATTGATTGCAAGTCACTTACTACGGATTGGAAAGACCTTGAGAAAAACATCAGAAAGAAGAAAGACTATTTCTACGTCAAGAAATTCCCTACGGCAAAAGTAATAGTCAAGGGAGCGCAAAAGATTTCCGATCAGGAGTATACCGCAGAAATGGAGCTTACCTTGAAAGGCGTCACAAAAGTAGTACCTGTTACCTTTTTAACGGATGCCTCAAACCATTTGAAAATATCTGGTACTGGAGAGATCAACCGCAGAAAATTCAAATTCACCGGTGGAGGCCCCAAAAATGAGGTGCCGTTGAGTTTTGAAATCACATTGCCTTCAGAGAACATTTAAAGGCCAAAGCCAAAATAGACATGTTAAAAAGCTATATAAAAACTGCGATACGGACGCTTTTGAAAAGTCGAATATTTTCGATGATCAATATCTTCGGTTTAGCCATTGGGATGGCCTGTACACTATTAATAGCCCATTATGTAAAGTTTGAACGGAGCTACGAAAAGCATTACAAAAATGCGGATGATATATACCGTATTACTCTCAATCTTTACAATGACGGTGAGTTCATCGTGAATGATTGCGAAACATACCAAACACTAGGTCCGGAGTTTAAAAGTAAAATGCCTGAGGTGGTAGATTTTGCCAGATTTTTCCATTTAGGAACCTCAGAGATCTACGCATCCTCTACAGATTCGCGCAATTATGAGCATATGATCTATTTTGCCGATGCCTCAGCCTTCACCTTATTTGACTATACTATAAAATTTGGCAATCCTGCTAACGCGCTTAAAGAGCCTTACAAAGTGGTGCTCAATGAGTCAACCGCTAACAAATATTTCGGCCGATCTAATGTCATAGGTGAACGTATTGAGATAGCGTCTGGCGACACACCTTTCGAGGTGGTAGGAGTTATCGAGGATCTACCTCAAAATACACATCTCAAATTTGATATACTTATATCACATACCACCATTAACCAAATCTGGGACTGGTATGAGAAATATGCGTGGGGTTCAAATAATGAATACACGTATCTTTTAATGGATCCAAAGGCTGATGTAGATGCGTTCAATGCCAAGTTAAAGGAGTATTCGCTGACTAATGAAGAAATTGAAGATGAAATAATTATTGCTGAGCACATTACAGATATCCATTTATACTCGAATAAAACATTTGAGCCCGAGGTGAATGGTAGTGCTCAAACGGTCAATTTTATGGTGATCATAGGCATATTTATCCTGCTTTTAGCTTGGGTCAATTACGTAAATCTATCCACTTCCAAAGCTTTAGAGCGAGCCCGTGAAGTAGGGGTAAGGAAAGTAGTAGGCTCTTCCAAAAGCCAGTTAATAGGACAGTTTATATTCGATGCCTTTTTAGTTAATACGCTGGCAGCAGTATTGGCTTTTACACTCGTGCAGATCTCCATTCCTTATTTTAGAAACCTCACCGGCCAGGATCTGCCTTCATCTATTCTGGGAGAACCGCAATTGATGATACTCCTAGGCTTAATGATTTTACTAGGAACGATAGTTTCGGGTTTGTACCCTGCTTTAGTGCTGTCCTCGTTTAAACCGGTGGCTGTGCTTAAAGGAAAGTTCACTAACTCAGCCAAAGGATTATTATTGAGAAAAGGACTGGTTACTTTCCAATTCCTTACTACCGTGGTACTCTTGAGTGTATCTCTTGCCGTTTATTTTCAGATCCAATTTTTATCCAACACGGACTTGGGCATTGACATAGACAATACGCTGGTGCTCCGATCTCCTCCCGGAAATCAGTCGGATTCTACCTACGCCAGCCTGGCAAGTTCTTTTAAAAACAGTATAGCTCAATTAAGTAGTATTACCGGAGTAACAGACACCGATGGTATACCTGGCTCGGAGCTTCATGATATCTCTACTTCAAATAATATTAAAAGGGTGGAGGCCGATGAAAACGAAGGTGCCTATAACTATTATCACTATGGAGTAAAAGAAAACTACATTGATGTAATGGGAGTAGAATTAATAGCCGGTTCAGGATTAATAAATAATATAAGCAATAGGGTATTGATTAATGAAAAAGCAGTTCAAACTCTGGGTTTTGCCAGTCCTGAGGATGCTGTAGGTAAAAAGATCACCTTTTTCATGGATGGCAAACCTTCTGAAGTGGTAGGTGTATTTGGTGATTTCTTCCAGCGATCACCCAAAGAGGCCCATATTCCTATGGTTTTGTATGATGGCGGTGGCGATTTATTTGTCCTTAAATCGAATGCTGAAAACCCGAAACAGTTATTAGCAGAAGTAGAGTCCGTATGGATGGACATTTTTCCGAACAGCGCTATGGATTATTACTTTTTAAATGACCGATACAATTTTCAATATGAAACGGATCAGCGTTTTGGAAATGTGACCATACTATTTACCATCCTTTCTATACTGATTGCGGTGTTAGGTTTATTTGGCCTATCCACCTTCACCATACTTCAGCGAAAAAAGGAAATAGGCATACGTAAGATTTTAGGTTCGTCTTTACCCGGTCTAATCCGGCTTTTATCTCAGGATTTTATAAAATTAGTGATACTCGCAGGTGTTCTAGCCGTTCCTGTTGGGCTGTATATTATAAACCTTTGGCTGGATAACTACGCGAGTCAAATAGAGATTGAGTGGTGGCTATTTGCATTACCAATAGCGCTAATTCTGTTCATTGCTTTCTCTACGGTAATTGGTCAAACAATCAAGTCGGCCAGTGAAAATCCGGTGAATAGTCTTAGACAAGAATAAATTATGCTGCGTAATCAACTTACTTCAATCTGGCGAAATTTGAGATCCAATTTCGCGTACGCTACTATCAATACTGTAGGTCTTACCCTTGGCATTACCTGTGCCGTGGTCATCTATACCTTCATTTCGTATGAAAGGAATTTTGATAATTTTCATAAGGACACAGATCGTATTTATCGTGTAGTCCAGCTAAACCATACTTCAGAACAAACGCAGTACTGGAATACCACAGCTTATACTTTGGCCAAAGCTATACGTACAGATTTCCCGGAAGTGCAAGTCACACAATCCGCAGGTCCGTTAACCAGGATCATAAGTTCTGACGTAGGTGGGCAGGTGATAAGGCATGAGTTGGATAAGATCTTATTTGCAGATTTTAACTATTTACAGCTATTCAATTTTGATGATGCCTATGAAGGTCAGCCATTTTGGTTAGAAGGAAGTGCTGGAAGTGCTTTTGATAAGCTTAATGCCACCATAATCACAGAAGAAATAGCGGCTAGGTACTTTCCTGATGCCTATAGAAATGGAGAATCACTCTTGGGTAAAGTTTTATTGTTAAATAATAAAGACCCCCTTGAAATTACCGGTGTAGTTCGTAATCCGCCTAAAAACACCACGCTGCTTTTCGAGATGCTAATTAACTACGAGTTCTTTGCGGTTAACAATCCTTATTTTGCCAATAACTGGTCGGGTAATTATCAAGGTTATACCTATATTAAATTGGCTGATCAGCACTCCGCAGAAAATTTTGAAGCACAGCTCTCACCATTTAAAAAGAAATATTTAAACGAAGATGATAATAAGCGCATAGAATATCGGCTTCAGCCAGTTGATGAAATCCATACTAGTGAAGAGTTTGGCACTAGCATCGGCAGTTATGTCATATCTTCGGCTATGCTCAACAGCCTAGCCCTAATAGGCATTTTGGTGTTGTTAATAGCTGTGATCAACTACATTAATCTGGCCACAGCACAGTCACTCAAACGGTCGAAGGAAGTAGGGATAAAAAAAATACTGGGCAGCTCAAGATCAAACCTGTTTAGCCAGTTCTTATTAGAAACCTTTGTCCTAACATTGATCGCTACACTTCATGGATATGCATTTTCTCAGTTGATCATAGATTGGTTGAATGGCTATTTGTTTCACATCAATCTGGATCTCACGTTACATCATGAAGTTTACTGGTTTTTGGCCGCACTTCTTGTAAGCACCTCTTTGATTGCGGGCTTTTACCCAGCCTTATTAATATCCGGTTATTCTCCGCTTAAAGCTGTTCTGTCAAATAATGATCAGAAGATACACAAGTTCAACCTGAGAAATGCGCTGGTGATCTTTCAATTTACAGTAGTTCAGGTTTTACTGGTGGCTACCGTAATTGCTTCACAGCAAATGGATTTCTTTAACGAAAAAGATTTAGGATTTAATAGTGATGGGCTACTTACCGTTAACGTGCCTACACAATCGGCCGAGGCGCTTGATAATTTTAAAACCCAACTCAATAAAATAAGTGCGGTAGAAAAAGTAAGCTATTCGTCAGGTATCCCTTTAGCACCAAATCGGCAGTACGGCACTTCGTTTCGGTTTTCCCATCAGCCAGTCGCTCTGCAAAAGGATGCAGAAATGAAAGTAGTAGGGCTTGATTATTTGGAGATGTATGGGCTCAATTTAGTTGCCGGACGTTGGTTGAATGAATCGAATATCACGGGAGACCGTAGCTTTAATGGATTCGTAGTGAATGAAACCCTGGTACAAATGCTGGAGACGACTCCTGAGGAAATTTTAGGTCGTAAAATTTCTATTAATGAAGGTACAGCTCCCGTGATCGGGGTAATATCTGATTTTCATAACATGGGCCTCCAGAAAAAAATAACTCCGTGTTTGCTCTTTAACTGGACAGGTTTCATCAGTGAAGTGGGAATCAGATATAATGTATTGGCTGATGATGCAGAAGTACTTGCACAAGTAGAACGCTCCTGGAAAAATGCATTTCCTGAGAAGATTTTTAAATACGAATTCATAGAGGATTATATAGCGGCTAACTATCAGGTAGAGCAGTTAATATACGATGCCTTTAGAGTGTCTGCGGCTTTAGCTATTATCATCGGTTGCTTAGGGCTTTATGGTTTGATTTCTTTTGTTTCGAAAGTTAAGACAAAGGAGATAGGCATAAGGCGTACGCTAGGAGCTAGTGTTTATGGCATAGTTGTGTTACTCTCTTCATACTTCATAAGGATGCTTCTTGTCTCTATAATGCTGGGTTCGGTGATCGCGTGGATATTTATGGATGAATGGCTTCGGGAATTTGTATATAGAATTGATATGAATCCGCTGTTCTTTCTGATCAGCGCAGCTCTTACTATAGTTCTGGCTTTATTATCTACAGGTTTCAATATGGTTAAAGCCGCTGTTGCCTATCCGGTAGATAACCTTAGGGAATAGCCATTAGATTATAAACATAACATCCTATGCTTCGGAATTACTTTACAATCGCCTGGAGAAGTCTAAAGCGTCAGCCCATATTCACTACGATCAATATAGTGGGACTTGCTATCGGACTAAGTGCCGTATACTTAATGACTTTGTTCATTTGGGATGAATACCGGATGAATGCATGGGTAAAAAATAGTGATCGTCACTTTTTCATTGAATCGGAATGGAAGGAAGGTCGCAACGGCCTCGAAATTGTTAGTTTGGCACCAATTGGGCGAAGTTTAAAAGAAAACTACCCGCATCTGGTGGCTAACTATTTTACGGTACATGCCCGAAGTTGTAACGCTTCCGTACCGGAATCCAAGCGGAGCTTTCGTCTTAACCTGCAGGTTTTTGATGGTGAGCTCATACAGCCATACGGGATACCATTATTGCACGGTGATGCGTCAAAAGTGTTTGACCATCCTTCGGGTATTGTCATTCAGCGAGATGTAGCCAAAAAATTCTTTGGCAAAACAGATGTTATAGGAGAGGAACTTGTACTCGAAACGGAAAATGCGGAGTATGACCCAAAAGGTAAAAAGTCCTTCGTAGTAACCGGTGTTATTGACCAAGTTCCCGAAAATTCGATCATGGATAATCTCGGTGATCGAACAGATGTATACATAGGGAGAGATAATGTACCCTATTACGGCCCTGAGAATATGTGGGACAGATGGGATGTTAACATTGTACAGACAAGAATTGAATTAAAGGAAGGTGTAAAACCCGAAGATCTGATACAACTAATGAACAGCCTGATCCAGCGTAATGCACCTGATCACATATCTGAATTCATGACTGCAAAACTTACTCCTTTGTATGATTATAATATCCATCAAAATAGTGGAGCCAGAGGCAAAATGATCAAAATTCTGATGGTAATAACCATTTTCATCTTGTTAGTGGCTATTATGAATTTTGTAAATCTATCCCTGGGAATGGCTGATAAGCGGAAACGAGAAATAGGAGTGCGAAAAGTAATAGGTGGTATTAAAAAGCAGATAGTTCATCAATTTCTATCAGAAGCGGTTTTATACGCAATGTTGGCTTCATTCCTTGCGCTCAGCATAGTTCAATTGACACAGCATGAGTTTGCTCATTTAGTAAACAAATCATATTTGTTCAGTAACACTGAACTCCCTTTTCTGTATCCATTTTTTGGAGGGTTAGCAATATTGATTGGGTTATTGGCAGGGTTGTATCCTTCTATTGTGTTATCATCTAGCCCGACACTGAAGTCACTCAAAAGGGCTGAAAACCATCCGTATAGCCGGTTCGGCCTAAAAAGAATTTTGGTGGGTTTCCAGCTATTGATCGCATTATTCATAATGATGACTGCTTTAGTTGTTTCTGATCAACTTAATTTCTTTTTAAATAAAGATCTGGGTTATGAATCTGAGAATGTAGTTACTGTTACTTCTTTACCC
>JBCCSU010000201.1:0-8668 GCA_039199635.1 Bacteroidota bacterium
ATAAATGCGCTTATTCTAAGGTTCTTGCCGCTCGATAGCCATAAGCTGCGTTACGAGCCCCTCCGGACCACGCTCCGTATAAACGATAGGCAATAGGACTGTAGGGAGTGAATTCGGCAATATGTGCTTTACCGTAGTAACCTCCTCCACGGTAACCATAGCCATAAGATTCGCCATAGCCATGCGGCCAACCTTCAACATTAGCCCTGCCGTAATAATCTATTCTTCCGTCACCATGCTGACCTTCAAAGGCTCGTCCTACAGAATCGCCAAGAGTGACTACCTTCTCCCACATACTTCCCCCAAGGTCCATGACCCAATAATAAGAAGCTCCGAAAAACTCTCGGTTCTCATCATTGATTTGCCCCTCATTATAGCCATCAGGTAGCTCCATCCGATGTGTTTTAGGATTTATCCTTCGTATTACTTTAGCGCTATTCGAGGTATTCCAAGGCATTTCATGCGCCAATGGTTTAATAAGACCACGGCATGCTTTGGTGAATTCTAACTCTGTGTACGGCCTTAAGGCTGCCCAATCAGTAAATGCCATCATATCATTCCAATGCCAAAACACCATGCGCTGTTGAGGTAGAGCCGCTACAAAATGACTGTTTTCAAGTTTTATCGTACCTCCCAATCTCTCGTAGTCTGGTGTACCTCCTGTAAATCTGACCGAAGACGCTTCACTAGACAGTGAATTTAGAAATGCCGCATAAATTCCTTGATTAACTTCATACTTCATCAGATAAAAAGACCCAACACCCTTTGGAAAAGCTGCTGGGATGGGACCCTGTTGGTCTCCCTGATACTCGGGTTCAGGACCTCTGTAAAACAGCTTATCCTTTCCCTTACCTATCTCGATGGGTGCATTTTCTTTTGTTACCGTATATAATCCATCAAATTCACCAACATCGTCAGACTGAAAAAAAGCACCGTAGTTCAAAGCAGTAGTATCAGGATCACCAAGTGTGAATGCACCCTTTGGTATATAGACCATTTCAATACCATATCCTTCAATGGTTCGATTATCCAAATAGTTAATGTAGCGCTCACTTATTCTAGACGTATCGAGTTCTACAAAAAATCTATAGGTTACATCACCTCTGTATGTATTAGTTGGGTACACCATCATTCCTGTTCCGTCAGAAGAAATTTTCGCTTCTGCATCAGGAATATTACTAGTTGCCTTCCAATCTAAATGAGCCGTATTGGGCATCAGATAAAGATGTTGATACCCTTTATTTTTATTTATCACTTTAAAAAATACCCAAGCTGCGTCATGATTTTTATCCGTATTCCAGCTGTTTTTCCAGGAGATAGTTACGTTAACGCCTCGTTTATATTCAGGTCCATCAGATTGAACATATTCTACTTGAGTAATTTGAATATTACTTCCGTTAACGATCATAGGAATAAGCAGACCGAGAAAAATAGAGAAAACGCGCATAACTAAATTTTTAATTTTTGGTAGTACGATAAAAAGAATAGATTAAAGCTTAGGACCATCCTTTTGGTTGATTGCTCCGATCTCCATCTTAAATATTTGATGTCCTGTTGCATTCTTTCCGGCCGTTGTTTGATAGTGCCATAATCCAACAGGTTCTCCATTTTTCAGATGACCTTCCATCCTGTTTTCATCGGGTAGCGCGGCAAAAGGCCAAACCCATTTACCATTTGCATCACTTCCATTTTCAGTAAAGAACAGCCACTGCCCGGTCATAATCCCAGAGGTATAATTTCCAGAAATAGCGCATTGACCGTTAGGATAGTAGAATTCAGCCGGCCCATTCTCAAGATTGTCTACAAAGTGTAGGCGCTCTGCCAATTGTCCATTATCGTACCAGATCCTGTAACGTCCCTGAATCTTGTTATCCACTATTTTTGCCTCCCAAAACAGATTACCATTTTGATGATACCAGCGCCAGTATTCCGAGTCTTCATTGTATGTTGCCGTCATCCAAGGCTGTCCCGAATCATAAAATACGGTCTCTTCTATTTTCTGTTTACCACTCAATACTTTTCTCCAGACTTGTGAAGTATTGGGGTAATTCGTAAGAAGAGTATCCTGCCCCCAGGAGTAGCTAGTTACAGCAATGAGTATAAAGGTCACTGCTTTCATTGCTCATTTTTTAATGATTCTGCCGGATTCTTACCTGCGGCATGGTAAGACTGTAAACTGACGGCAGTGCCTACTACCAATACACATAAGAGCCCCGCGGCAATGTAAACAAAATATCCTGGTGTTATCCTGTAGGCAAAGACTTCCAGCCAATTAGATATGGCCCAATAGGAGAGCGGTGTCGCTAGTAGGGTAGCTAAAATCGCTAAAATGAAGAACTCTCGATTCAACAATAGTAAAATCTGCCGAGTTCTGGCCCCAAAAACTTTACGAATTCCAATTTCACGCTCTTTGGTCTTAGTGATAAACGATACTAGTCCTACTAAACCCAGCACGGATAAAACAATAGCTAAAGTACTTAGACCTACCGTAAGGCTCGCTATTTGCCTTTCGTTCTTATATAACGATGCAAGGCGTTGTTCCAAAAATTCAACCTGAATAGGTTCCTCAAGATGCCACTTGTCATATTCCTTTTCTATGGCATCAATGGTAGCAAAGAAATCATCTGTTGAAAGCTTAAATAACATCTCATACGTCCACAAAGGCTTAGCTTGTACTTCTATGAACATAGGATTAACCTCTTCTTTTAAAGTAAAGTAATTGTAATCGGCAATAATTCCATCGATAGTATAATGAATACCCATGGTGCCGTCTTCTTCATTATTGTATTCCGGTTCCATTTGAAAAACCTCACCAATCAACTGCTCAGGTTTTATTTGGAGACTTGTGGCCAGAACTTCAGCTGCAGTCTCATTAATTAAGAAAACAGACGATTTGTCTTTGGAAAGGTCCCTTAATGTAGGATGATCTATTCCTAGCACCTCAAATGAGCCAGCATCTACGACCAGATGAGTACCGTTATCATTAATATCTTGTGCTGAAGCATTTAGCATTTTATAGGTGAGTGTGTTAAACATCTCATTACCAGGCATTCCTCCAGAGCCTATTTGGAGAATTTTTGGGTTATTCTCCAGCGCATTCTTCATTTTAGAGTAGATCTGAGCACCTCCCACATTAATGGAAATAACTCCTTCCTGTGTATATCCTAAGTCCTTATTTTGGATAAATTTTAGCTGCTGATTTATAAAAAACGTAGTGGTGCCTAGGCCTACAAGTAACAAAAATTGAAATCCTACTAAAGTGCGTCTAAGCCCAAAACCACTGCGGGTGTTAGAAAGCTTACCCTTAAAAAGTTCCAATGCCTTTTTAGCTGAAAGGACCAAAGATGGATACATGCCTGATGTTAAACCTATAACTATGGGAAGTAGCACAGCAAAAGCTATTAAGTTAGGGTCAGAAATAACCTTATTCTCTAGGTTAATGTCCATAATAGCATTGAAAAAAGGCAGAGTGAACTGCAGTAATAATAAAGATAGCGGCAGACATAAGAATGCTATCAGTAATGCTTCAAATAGGAACTGGGATATCGTGTTACTTTTTAAAGCTCCGAGTACTTTTCTAACACCAATTTCCTTCTGCCGACCAACATATAACGCTGTAGTCAGATTAAAATAATTCGTTACGGTAACCACCAAAATAATGACACCAATAATTCCAAATATCCATAAGTAACGGATATCTCCTGGTGTTTTTAGTTCGTAAAGCGCATTGCTTTTTAGGTATATTGAAGGTAAACGCTCTACGGTTAAGCCTTTTTCTAATTCATTATCCGCTGCTCCTGGTCTAAATCGCAAATAGGCATTATTTACTTCTGCGAGTAACTCGGACTCACTCATATCTGGCGACTTTCTTAAATAGGTATAATTACCCCAGCTAGGGATTTTAGGTGTGTTGACGATTAAGTCGAAATCCACATGTGAATAATCAGGAACATTTGCTATAACCCCTCCAATTTGATAATTAGTAGAGTCAATACTTAGATATCTGGAAAGTAGGTTGGCATCATCTGCCCAATCGCTTCCGAAATATTTTGAGGCAGCAGATGCAGTGAGTACTATACTATACTTCTCATTTAATGCGCTCTTCGGTGATCCTTTAAGAAAAGTCCAATCCAATACTTGGAAAAATTCGCTTCCCGAGTTCGTCCATAGTATATTATTTTCTACTAACCTCTCGCCATTCACTTTTTGAATGTAGTGTTGCGGAACAGATGTGGGACTGTTTGTAGAAGTAAACTGAGTTACATTTTTAATTTGTGGATTCTTTTTCAGCTCGATCAAATAGCCTAGCTGATCTTCTGCTGCAGTACCCCAGTAATCTTTGAATGGCATTACCGCATAAGTCTGAGATCGATACGTGCGCTGCACGCGGTATACATTGTCAGCATCGCTGTGAAACTGATCATAGCCTAGTTCGTGGTTTAAGTAAAGTAGACTAAGAAAAATACAGGTCATTCCCAGTATCAAACCAGCGGCATTCAACACCGAATATTGTTTATGCTTAACAATATTTCTCAACGCTATTTTAAAGTAATTTCCAAGTAATGGGGACTGTTGCCTTTCCAAGTGTAGCTTTTTCCAGGCATATGGCTTAAAGAACTTAAGCACATCGCGTTTATATTTCCTTTGGGCATATCTTACACCCTGATCACGAGCTCGATCGTAAAATGCCTCATCCAAATCACCTGATATCTCTTCATATAGCTCAACGTCACAAAACCATTTTAGAAGGCGCTGCCAAAACTTTGGAGGTGTATTGTTCATCATTTTATCCGAGTTGAGGAAGTTGATCCCATAGTCTAATGCGGTGTGCCTTCAGTTCTTGAATAGTTCTTATTCCATAATCTGTCATTTTAAAAATCCTCTTTCTACGGCCTCCACGTTCTTCGGTAGAGCCTCCCATTTCGGAATTGATCAAACCTTTTTTCTCTAGCCTGCTGAGTACAGTGTGTACTGCGCTAATAGATATTTCCTTTCCATTTTGTTTTTGGTATTCCTTACTTACAGCATAACCGTAAGACTGGTCTTTCATGATCATAACCAGCAGTAGAATAGTTTCTTCAAGGTTACCTAGTTGTAACATAGTATTTCTTTCATAGATGTAGAATATATTTCTTCAATATTTGTAGAACGTATGTTCATCGCAAAAGGTTTTAGATTATTTCAATATTTGTAGAGTATTGATGATAAGTACTATTGTAAGAAAGCCAGCCTAACTGCTACTAACGCTAAAAAAGAAAATGGAAACGCTGTGGAACGACTTTTGGTGGCTGTTTGTGCTGTTGTTATTCTTTATTTTAGACTCGGGCAGCCTGCGCGACAAGACAACAACTAGGAATGATTAATTTCATAAACATGGCGCAAACCGTCTAGCGTTAGATTTGGCTCAACTGAGTCAAATCTGTTGTGTAGCGGTTTTAGCACCTGTGAAAGTCCACCAGTGGCGGCTACTTTTAGTTTTACACCAAGTTCATTTTCTATGCGGTCAATCATCCGCTCCACAAGCCCTATGTATCCCCAAAGTATTCCCGATTGGATGGCAGAGGTGGTGTCTCTCCCAATCACCGATTCAGGAAGTTCAAGTGGAATTTCAGTTAATTTCGCAGTATTGTCTGCTAATGATTTCATGGCTGTTTTTAGACCTGGTGCAATATTAACGCCTAAAATTTTGCGCTGAGATACTACTGTGAACGTAAGTGCTGTGCCAAAATCTACCACCATACAGTCAGACTGAAAGAGCTCATAAGCTGCTGTTGCATCACATACCAGATCACTTCCTATCTTATCAGGGTGGGGCACTCCTAGTGGTAGCTTTTCATAGCTAACCGGAGTAATAATGTAAGGCTCCACCTTAAACTTAAATGCCAACTGCTCCTGAATAACTTTAGTGAAAAATGGCACCACGCTACTGATCACTATTTCCTTTACCGGTAGTCCATGCAAATGATCATTGAGCAGCGTATTTAATTGATCCTGGGCCTCGTCTTTAGAGTCTATGCGCCAGGTATCCTTCCAGCCCTTGTCATAAAGGCCGAAAGTGGCGTTTGAATTTCCAATATCTACAGCTAACAGCATTGCTAAGGTCTGTATTTGGATTCGTTGAAAATTTTTTGAGGCGATCGAATACTCATTAATTCTTTCAAGCCGACTTCTGGGTTTCTTTGAAAATAGGCATTTACTATTTCCCAACCTAACCAAGTACCTATTCGACCGGGTGCTTTATTACCAATGTCATACGTTTTGGGCCTATCCTCTATGTATTTGCGCTTAACCTCATGGTCTGTTTCGTATAAAATCTGGTTTTCAACGAAATGTGCCCAAATCGTCTCTCGGTTATCACGCACACCTTGCATTTCCTCAGCCGTATACCAGATCATAACGCTATCAGGAGTGCAAGGCATCATTCGTTTAGCAAAATAGAATGATTTACCGTAGGCTATCATATCTGCCAAAACTGTATTATCACTTACATCACTCTTATTATAGCCTGGCGCAATACCGTACAGCAGCATAATGGAAGGCACAATATAGTCAGGGGCATATCGTCTTAAAATGTAGTTATACATATTTTTAGGACGAAATTTACCACTCTCTCCCAAGTAGTAGTCTAACCCTATCACCACTAAGGAATCTGAAATATACATATCATGTAAAAGGCCTGTAGCCACCGTTTTTATTTTCGGAATTTTGGCTTCAGGATAATAGTACTTCAAGTGTTTAAAAGCAGCTTCTAGTTCTCCCGTAAGCATGGATAAATCTCCAAACACACGATCTATTTCAGCTTCTAGTTCATCGATACTTGGGTGAGAAAATTGCCTGAACAGCCCGTCTACCATGATAGAATCATTCGGGTAGTTTCTTCTTTGTAGAAAAAATTCAGCAATGATGGGTTCATCATCAATGATTTTCTTGAGTTCTTCCTGGCTTTGTACATTCAGCAATGTTTTGTGGAGTTGATCAACGCTTAAATCAATTTTCACATCAGATAGATCCGGTTGCTCCACACATTCGTTGTAAGCAGTAGACTTACAAGCCCAAAAACCAATAAAACCAAAAACTACTATCAAGAATCTGTTCACGTATATCTTAGAATTAAAGTGTTTGCCGTTAGTTTTACAAAACGCTAAAGTAAAAAAATATATATGTCCAAATATATTCTAATTGTATGTCTATGCATGTTATCGATAATTCCGGCGAATGCTCAATTTAAGTTAGGCATTCAATTTAGCCCCACCTTATCGACCAATAGAATAGAAGCCAGCTCAGATTCGCTAAACTTAGATACTGACGGAACCGGATTGAGAATGGCCCTGGGGCCCATAATTGATTATCAAATAAAAGACAACTACTACTTTAGCTCAGGTTTGCTATTTGTTTCTAAACGCGTAGGTATAGAGTCAACCCGGGTTGACGGTGCTGGATTACCAAACCGGGAAACCTATAGTTTACAATATCTCCAGGTGCCGCTATCACTAAAATTGTTTACCAATGAGGTAAGCCTAGATAAAAAGTTTTATTTCCAATTAGGCACTACATTGGAATTTGCTATTGATGAAAAAAGCAAAGGAGATACTAATTTCTTGATTGACGATTTTACCTTTTTTGATTCTTCCTTGCTTTTGGGGTTTGGACTTGAATTTCGACTAGGTGTGAATACCACCCTATTTGGAGGTTTTAGCTATCATAGAGGTCTTGCTAATGTAGTTGGAGAGCAAGCAGCTCTCGATACTGAAATCAAAATGAAGAACGATTATTTAAGCTTGGATATGGGGATCAAGTTTTAAACGCCATTCTACGATTGAATAGGCTTTTGTTGAGGTATTAATCAATGATCTGCAAAAATTCCTATAGAGTTTTAATAGGAAGCATATCGTTGGTATTTTTTGTAAACTCTTTGTCCAGGGATATAAAATAATTCAATTTATACTTTAAGGCAGTATAATATTGAATAGCATCTTCGATATCCATAATTTCACTTTTTAATGCTTTGATTATGTCAAGATGATTGCTTTCAATTATCGTTATAACGTCTGTTAAAGCAAGCAAAATTTCTCTTGCTTTTCCTCTGTTGTATGTTTTTGACAACCAGTAGCCGGAAATTTGAATAATTGAAGGAGTTGTGTAAACTATTAAATCACCAGATACCGCTTTTTTCAAAAATGGCGTAGCAGTCATCATATGATTGCCTTTTTAAAGTGTAATCTAAAATGATATTGACATCAAGGAAAACACTTAAGATCATCTTAGCTTATTCTCGTAGTAAGCCTCCTTTAAGTCAACTTGATCAGGCAATGACGGTTTCGGAAGTTTCTCTATGATCTCAATAATCGATTGATCAGATTCTTTTTTAACCACTTTTTCAAGGTAAGACTCTACGATTTGAGAAACACTAGTCTTTCTCTGTTTGGCTAAAAATTTTATTTTAACCAAAATTCTTTTATCCAAAGTAAGATTAACACGTGACTTCATAATCTAAGTATATGCATAAGTTTGGCATTATACGCAATTCTAGTATATCATGGTATTCTGTTATTTGTCTTATCCCTGATTTTCAGTTGTAAACATTGAAGAATCCAAAGGTTGATAACGCTTCATAAAGAGCTTTGGATTCTCTTTCTTTATTACTGTTTTTTTGAGTTTTTTGATCAAA
>JBCCSU010000202.1:0-8656 GCA_039199635.1 Bacteroidota bacterium
CAGTCATCCTCTGCAATTTGACTTTTGCTACTGACCTAAAAGGTCAGAAATCGAAAAGTGTATTTGATGTTGATTTAGAAATACAAGCTAAGAACAAATCGATTTTAGATATTTTCAAAAGCATTGAATCTACAACAACATTTAGATTCGCTGTTAACAAAACCATACTTAAAACAAAACCTAAAGTCACTATCAACGAAGTAACCTTAGGTAACGCACTGTATTCCATTAGCCAGCAGGCCCGTTTAAATTTTCGTCAGGTTAACGAAGTAATAGTTGTAATGGAGCCTAAAGATAAACCTAGGAAGCCAGTTGAAGTTATTCTTTATGATAGAAGCATTCAGGGAAATGTTAAAGACTCAGAGTCCGGTGAACCTCTTATAGGGGCTCTTATTCAAGTAAAAGGTACGAAATTAGGTACTGTTACCAATGCCTCCGGCTTCTTTCGTATTTCTATACCGGATACCGCAACCTCATTAATGATTTCTTATGTAGGATATTTCAATCAAGAAATCAGAATAGATAGTCAAACTGACCTAAACATAAGTTTGGTGTCTGACCCTCAATCGCTGAATGAAGTAGTAGTTATTGGGTATCGGCAAAGCCTGGAAGATGCAATATCGATAAGACGGGAAAATGTTAATACCATAGATGCTGTTGTTGCCGAGGATATTGCCAAATTCCCCCAATCTAATTTAGCAGAAGCTATTCAGAGAATTTCCGGAGTTCAAATAAGGAGAGACTTTGCCGGTGGTGTAGGAAATGAAGTGAGCATTAGAGGCCTTCCTTCAGAATATACCCAAGTAACTATTGATGGAGATGCAGTCCCCAATGACACTGATGGTAGAAACTATAATTTCAATACTTTACCAGCCGAAGTATTTAGCAAGGTAGAAGTAAAAAAATCTCCTACTGCGAAAGATACAGAAGGAGGCATCGGTGGTTCTATTAATTTAGTAACTCGGAAGCCCTTCGAACTTGATGAAGAGACTATAGTAGCATCTGTAGAGGGTATTTTCAATACGCAACAACAAGAAGGGAACAGCATAACTCCTAAGTTTTCTGCAGCCTACGGCAACCACTGGGGAAGGTTCGGTATCATCGCAGGAGTAGCTTATCATAAGTTTTTCAGGAATTCCGAAGGTTATGATGTGATCAGATACGTCCCAGACTCTTATGATGAGGATGGTGATGAAATATTTGAATACACCAACCTTCGAGTACCTTTTCCTCGCTACTTAAGTCAAGGGCAGGAATTGGATAGAACTACTTACAACCTATCCCTTCAATACAAAGTGACGGACAACTTTGATTTGACTTTGGATGGATTATTTGTTAATAATGACCGAACTGAAACCCGGTACACGCCCATTTGGCGACTACCAGGAGACGGCATTTCTTCGCTCTCCACCAGGGATGGTTTATTTGTAGAATCCATCACCTATGATCGCGCACAAGCTAGGCTTGAAAATCAGCGACAGACCGATTTTACTAACAACTATAAAACCAGTCTCTCTGCGGTATGGCGCCCAACGGAAGATTGGACGATAAATTTGAGAGGATCTCACGCTTTTAACGAGCGGGATTCGGAAAGGTATAGGTACTATGCCGATAATGAAAATACGGTAACGTACAGCGTAGAGCGAAATAATGAATTTTTTGACATAGAAACTCCTACTAATTTTTCTAACTCAAATGAATTTTTTATGTCTCAGATGAGGCGGTATCTCTGGGATTACGGAGATGAGATATTTACGGGGAAAATCGATGTTAGTAAAGACCTTACTAATCGACTAAATATTGAATTTGGTGGGAGTTACAGAGACCGAACCAAAGTCAGACAGTTCTTCTTTAGAAGAGAGAATTTAGCTAGCTCTTTTCATGATGTTGCTGTGTTATTTACCGGCTTTGCGGATAACATCGATGGAGCTAATGGATTTACAGAATTCTTAGTACACGACTGGGACAAAACCTTTGAAAAGTATGGAAGCCAATTAGATCTAACCGGTTTTGAAATGATTGATGCGGCTTATGACATCAATGAAAAACTGACAGCCGGATATTTTCAAGCCAACTACGAGTTAGGAAATATTGATTTAAACGGAGGTCTAAGAGTAGTGCACACAGATATAACATCTTTAGGGTATATCCTAGATGATGCTACCCAAATATTTGAGGTAAACGCAGCAAGGAATGATTATATCGACTTTTTACCTAGTATCAACATTAAGTACGAACCGATTAAAAATCTAATCGCCCGTGGATCTTTTGCACGTGTAATTACCCGACCTAGTCTACAAGATCTGTCTGCTTTTAGACTCGTAGACGAGGTCAACAGAAGAATAACGGCTAGAAATCCTGAACTAGACCCATTCAGGGCAAACCAATATGGGTTTTCGCTGGAATATTACCCTAATAAAGAAACACAGCTCTCCGCCACAGTTTTTTTTAAAGACATAGAAACGTTCATAAGTCAAGAAACGAGCTTTATACCATTTAATGGTGAGACCTATGAGCTACGCCAACCCGTTAATGGAAATGATGCATTCATTCATGGTCTTGAACTCAATTTTCAACAACCCTTTACGTTCCTTCCCGGCTTTCTGGCCGGCTTTGGTGTAGCTACCAATTACACGTTATCTAAGAGTAACTTTAGAGAGGAACTTGAGGATGGAAGTACCGAAACATATGCCCTACCTAACAACTCAGAGCATTCGTACAACTTGGTATTTTATTATGAAAAATACGGCTTCATGTTCAGGGTTGCGCAAAACTATCGAAGCAGTTTCCTAAGGGAAATTCCAAATCCTGTGGATGGACTAAAATATCGTGATGACGTCCGCATAACAGATGTTTCATCGTCTTATGACTTAACGAAAAATCTGTCTTTGACCTTTAATGTACTCAATATCTTTAATGCAAAGCGCTATGAATACATTTTCGATAGACGATTTATGGATAATGTATCCTTTTTCGGCAGGACCTATCAGTTTGGACTTCGCGCTAAATTTTAATTCAAAAAATAGACTATAAAAAAATGAAAACGATTGTTAAAACAATAGTAGGTCTGGTTGTGGCCTGCTTACTTTCTGTCAGTTGCATAGAAGATAATATTATAGACGCACCCGTATTTCCACCGTCAGCAGTTGAAGGGTTTACAGCTACCGCAGGTGATGCGGAAGTAAGATTAACCTGGATGCTTAATTCGTTTGAGAAAATCACAGACTATGAGATAACCTACGCCCCGGATGGTAACATCCCACAGCTGGTAAGTAAAGATTCAAGTTCATTCACTGTGACCGGTCTTACCAATGGCACAGAATATACATTCAGCATTTTAGCCAAAAACGGAAATCAGGCATCTGAACCTGTAACTGTAAGCTCAACTCCTATTGGACTTAACCTGAGTGGGCCAGAGTTATCCCTGTTTAGCTTTTTAGCTACCGATCACCCACACATGGCGTTGGATACCAATGATATCGTTGATTTAAATGCAAGCATAGATCAATCGACCAATTCGGTAACGTTAAGCCCCTCGGAGGTTTCAGCGTACATCTATATTGATTCCCTGGCCCCAACATTTACTGTTCCTGCCGGAGCTGAAGTGAGTGTAGAAGGTGAGATACAAGTTTCTGGTGAATCTTACCAGGATTTCTCCAACCCTATTCAGTATTCCGTTACATTAGATGGAAATACGCGTGCCTACACGGTGAGTGTAACTAAAAACCAATATGCTACTATCCCTGATGCTGCATTTCTTGGGTGGCTTAAGTCAAGCCTCGATGCATCCGTCTTTAACGAAAATGACCAACTGGATATTACCGCTACCGCAGTAAGAGAGTTTGCTTCTGGCGATAAGATGAACCTTGATGGGGTGGGCATAGCAGATATGAAAGGGATCGAGTTCTTTGTAGGAGCTCGTGAAGCCGATGCGGAGAATAACACCTTTTCATCCATTAACTTAAGCAAAAATATGGCGATGAGAAATGTCTTAGTCGGCTTGAACCCTAATATAGAATCAATAACCACAGGTGATAAAACAAATATCGAACTTTTGTATATCAATGGGGCACTTAAACTGGAAGCAGAAGATATACAACCAATTATAGACGCAAATACGGGTCTCAGAAGGCTTTATGCTTTTAATGGTAACTCTATCACCCAGTTGGACGTGAGCAATTTAGTATCTATGGAGCGACTAAGGTTTGATGAATCTTTGGCCATGGCATCAGCCGCATCCATTAATGCTATGTTAGCAAAGAACCCACCCATTGCTAGTGATACTGGTAATCTTAGAGTATATGTAGACGGTACAGATGAGCGATGTGATTCTTACGACCCTGTAACTTACGAATGTCAATAATTAGACTGTATCCGATAGTCAAATGGGCTATCGGATATTTATTTAAAACAGATACTATGAAGTTGAAAGTTCTTAGCTATATCATTGCTTTACATTTTTTTACAGTAGGATGCTCATCCGATGATGAAGTTTCAATAACAAGCGGTCCTTTAGACTTGGCCTCTACTATTGAACATCTCTATTCACCGAATAGCAACTATGTTTTAATTGCCTCGCATCGAGGTGATGCTACCAAAGCTCCCGAAAATACCATAGCTGCCATTGAGGCAGCCATTACCTCGGGGGCAGAAATAGTGGAAATTGACGTCCGAATTACCCAAGACGGTGTGCTGGTAGTTATTCATGATACCACGCTTGAGCGTACAACCAATGGTACAGGTAATGTACTAGACAGGCCTCTTTCCTACATTCAATCCCTTAAAACAAAAGATAGTAATGGCAATTTGACAGAGCACGGTGTTCCTACACTATTTGAAGTTATGGCTTTTGCTAAGGATAAAACGGTGATCTTTATTGACAAGGGGAATGATTATTGGCCAGAGATTCAGAATGTTTTGAGGGAAACCGACACTTTTGAAAATACCTTAATTGTTGAACCTTACAGTCTTTCCAGGGCTAAAAATGAGCTGAATGGTTTTTATGACCGCATCCATTATGTTCCTAGGATACGGCAGACTGATGAAGATGCTCTTGCTATTTACAATGAATTTAAACCCGAAGTAATTCCGGGATTTGAGTTTAGATTCACAACCGAAAACTCATCTGTTTTTTCTCTAATTCCAGAAGCAACGCAGGAAGGAAATCACATTTGGATGTCTACCATCACCCCAGATATGACGGCCGGACGAACCGATCTAATCGCCTTGGATGATCCTGATGCATCATGGGGATGGTGCGTGGATAATGGAGCGTCTATCATTCTCACAAGTTATCCTGAAGTACTCAACCAGTACTTAACAGGCCGTAATCTTAGACAGTCGGATCAATGAGGTTTAAGCTTATCTTCTTTTTAGTATTTGTATTCTACTCATGTGAACCTTCTTTAAGGGAGCAAACAGCAGCTAGCATCAGAACTGAATTATTAAATGCCAACTCTGACAAAGTACTAGTAGTTGCTCATAGAGGAGACTGGCGTAATGCCCCGGAAAATTCTCTTCAGGCCATCCAAAATTGCATTGAAATGGGTGTGGATGTAGTGGAAGTTGATGTTCGCATGACGAAAGATTCCGTATTAATTCTAATGCATGATAAAACGGTAGACCGAACCACTACAGGTAAGGGTAGTGTTTCAGATTTAACCTACCAGCAGATTCAATCACTGTACTTGAGAAATGGGGCCAACCATCCGACTCACCACAAGGTACCTCGTTTGGATCAAGCCATGAGTCTGGCAAAAGGAAAGATAATGGTGAATCTGGATAAATGCTATACCTACTTTGATCTGGCTTTTAAGGTATTAGAAGAAACCGAAACCACTGATCATGTGATCATGAAAGGAAAAGTACCTGTCCACCAAGTTGAACAGGAGTTTGGCACCTATTTGGATAAAGTGTTTTTTATGCCCGTATTGGATATTACCAAATCAGATGCCAGCAATATTATTCAAGACTATGAAGCCATGTTAAATCCGATTGCCTATGAGCTGATCTTTGACCATTTGCAGACTCCGGTGGTAAGTAATTTATCCAGTATTCGTCAATCTGAATCACGTATCTGGGTCAACTCACTTTGGGAATCACTGAATGCAGGTTATGAAGATGATATGGCTCTTCTCAATCCTGACAGCATTTATGGGTGGTACATCAAAAACAACATCAATATCATCCAGACGGACCGTCCAGAACTACTGCTTTCCTACCTAAGAGCGAACGGGTTGCATGATTGATGATGGCAGATTAACACAAGGAAATACCTTAACTCACTTTTGCCTGTCTTAAAGAAGTTTGATAGACCGAAATAAAACTAGAAATTATGTTATTCATGGTGTCTAGCCATTAAACAGATTAAGATCTTAATATTTGCTCTAAGTAACTTTTCATACTTTCGGTAGCTTCTAATTTCATCTTGGTTTTAGCTCTACTTCTGGCAGTTTTAACAGTGCCTAGAGAAACACCTAATAAATCTGCTGATTCCTTAAGACTTAAATCAAGTTTTACCAAAAGGCAATGTTTGATATCGCTCTTGCTTAAGTTAGGGTGTTTATTTTGAAGCTCATAGATCAGGCTAGGGTATTGTGACTCCAGACGTTGAGAAAAGATATCAATGTCAGAAAAACCACGAACAAAATTCTGCATTGAGCTGAAAATATCGTCAAATTCTTTCTTTATTTCCAGATTTTCAACCTTATGCTTTATGTTCTCCCAGATTTTAGAGAGTTCCTTAGCTTGCCCGGACTGTGTAATTAAAAGGGCATTTAGTTCATTTTCTCTTACCTTCACATGATTCTCCAGTAGCTCTTTCTCTTTATCTTCTAATTCAACTACTTTCCTTTTAGAAGCAGCATATTTTCTTGAGATCAGCAGTAAAGTCAACACCACCACCAGAAAGATGATTCCTATGGCCATTAACAAAATGAACAAATTTTGACGTTCACTTCTCAATTCGAGCATCGCCTTTTCATTAGCTAGCTGCTCATTTTGCCGGTGTTCCTCTATGAATTTTGTTTTGGCTGAATAGTAATCTACAAATACCTGTTTTTCGCGGGTTCGGATGCTGTCTATCACCTGACTTTTTTCTTGTGCCAGTCTTCCCACTTGTTCCCAATCCTGCTTTTCTTCATGATATTTAATTAACTCAGTATACATATCCGGACGCTCATTCAAGGATTGATCCGATGCAATCGCTTTGGTCATATAAGCAATAGCTTGATCTAATTCACCAGCTGCATAATGGTACAAGGCGGAAAACTCATAGATGGTATGCATAGCATAATTCCAGCCCCATTTAGGGAATTCTTTCTCACACTCGCGAATGGTACGAATAGCCTTTTCATAGTCCCCTTTCAGAAAATAGTCATAGGACAAATGATGCTGAACAAAGATCATCCGAGCCGTATCTTGCATCTGCTGACATTTTTTATAAGCGATCCGATTTAAAGGTTCACTTATCTCCGGTTTTTCTAAAAATTGATACATCATGGACAAGACGGTCGTAAATTTTAAAAAGGCACTGGTTCCCATTCTGGCAGTATCTCTTACATGAGGCTCCATCAAATCAACCGCTTCCATGTAGTGGCCTTTTTCTGCGTAAAGGAAGGCAAGATTAGATTTGGCGTTAACTAATGAATTCATGTTACTAGAATCATTAGTAACTATTTCCAGGTAGTCGAGCCCATATTCAATGGCCTGTTCATCCAATCCCAAAGCTTGCCAATTGTAAGACATATTAAGTACATATTTTTTTCGAATTAGAACGTCTGGGTATTGAGTTTCCAAATACTCAAACTGATTAGCATAGAAAATTAAACTGTCTAACTGTAATTGACGACTATGATAATTAGCTAAGATCATATACGTTCTCAAGATACCGCTGACGTAGTATAGTGATTCTGAGACATGAAGACATGATATTGCCGTACGGTAAGCGACACTATCCCACCTATGCCCATATTTGTCTAACAAGCTATCTATTTCATATTTAGTAAAAGTCTTGTTTTGAGCCTTTATTTCAAGGGATAAATTGCTACAAATCAGCAATAGAATCCAAAAAAACTTCCATAATACCTTCAATTCGCAAATAAAGTTTTATTCCCTTTTAAAGATAACCATTTGCTATGCTTTGCTGTCCTTTTGCTGACCTCATTTTCGGAGTTTTTCAGTAAAAAAGAGCTCACTTCACATGTGTAAATCGACACTTTAAAATTCTCAAATCTTAAAATTTCTGGAGAAGTAAAATTTCGATTGCAGGAAAAAAAAATACAGACGTTCCGGCTTGCTACAATTCATGCCCTCTTATGAATGGGTTGTGAAAAGGATTATTAGATATCTGATTTAAAAAAGAAAACAAACTAAATATTTAATACTATGAAAACCATTTTAAATTTTAATCGATCAAGGAGCTTTTTAGGTAGAAAGGCCGAATTAACCAACTTGGTATTGAACAGTGCCAAGAAAAGATCGGAGTTCAAAAGTCCATTGTATAAAAAGCTAGGGATACTCTTATGTTTTATCATTTTTCACACTAGCAATGTATTTGGACATGCTACTCACAGGTCCTCTGGAACCCACAAATGAGCCGTACGCCATCGCCAAAATCGCCGGCATCAAGCTCTGCGAGGCCTACCGCGACCAGTAC
>JBCCSU010000203.1:0-8637 GCA_039199635.1 Bacteroidota bacterium
CACAAATGAATCTAAGTGATAAGTTGCGTATGGGCTACATCTTTGAAATACCTTCTGATAACTCGGTTGGAAATACATTTAATTCGCACGAAATTACGCTGATGCTAGACTTAGAGGTATTTGATTTCCACAATCTAGGTCAGCGATACTTTTAAAATACTTTTTTCAGTGAACCATTTATATGGCTCTATGTTAAAAGCTGTATATGAAAGTAGCCGTATTCCGAAAAGAGCACTTTAATGCCGCCCATAGATTACATAATCCTGAGTGGGATGATGCCACCAACACCAAAATCTTCGGTAAGTGTAATAACCCTAACTACCATGGTCATAACTATGAGTTAATAGTAAAGGTAACCGGTGAGGTTGATCCCAGGACCGGGTATGTCTACGATATGAAAGTGTTGAGTGACCTTATTAAAGAAAAAGTCACTGACCGATTTGACCATAAGAATCTTAACCTGGATACGGAAGAATTTAAGAACCTAAATCCAACTGCAGAAAATATTGTTGTCGTCATCTATAATCTTTTGAGAGAGGATATTGATGCTAAACTTGATCTAAAAATTACGCTTTATGAAACCGCAAGAAATTACGTTGAATACCCCGTATAAAAGAGATATGCATGATGACCTCGGCGATGATCATGTTGCTTCTTCCTACAATACACCTCTTCGAGATGATGCTTTTGAGCTTACCGAGTTGGAAAAGATCGATAAGATAGAAGGGCATTTCGAAAAGATCATGAACACCCTGGGGTTAGACCTCACGGATGATTCCCTGAAGGGAACACCACGAAGGGTAGCCAAGATGTATGTTCAGGAGATCTTCAGCGGGTTAGATCCTGATAACAGACCTAAGGTGACCCTCTTTGACAATAAATACAAGTATGATCAAATGTTGGTTGAAAAGGACATCACCTTTTATTCCAATTGTGAACACCACTTCGTGCCCATCTATGGTAAAGTGCATGTAGCTTATATTTCTACAGGCAAAGTGATTGGGCTATCGAAAATAAATCGGATAGTTCAATACTATGCGAAACGACCTCAAGTACAAGAGCGACTTACAGTACAAATAGGCAAAGAGTTAAAAAAATCATTGAATACAGAGCACGTGGCTATCGTAGTGGATGCTAATCATATGTGTGTGGCCTCCAGGGGTGTTGGTGATACCAATAGTAAAACAGGAACCGCGTTTTTCTCAGGCCGATTTGAAGAAACCCAGACGAAAAATGAATTCTTGAATTACATTAACAACTAACTCGCATTATTAGATATATGTCATTATTGACAGATATGGTTCCGATGCGACTGTAAACGGAATCAATTCTGAAAAACGACCCTATTTTCCTACAATACTCATACTAATATTTAGCCATCTGTATTAGGTCTAGTTAGTGCTTCAATTCTTTCGTAACCAGAAGTTTCTATCACCATTATCCTTCTAGCCGGAGGAGTGAAGGACATGCCTCAGTTTTTCTACGTCTTGGTGATCTGTATCTCACACTGGTTTTTGAAGAATTCTACCGTAAATGAAGCAAAATCATAATATTATTTGTTGAACTCATAAAGGGCGTTTAAACAAGCTCTAATGCACTTCTAAACTTATTTTATATTTAATAGGTAGTTTAGTAAAGGTTATGTTTAACAATTAACTTCACAATTATGGCATTTGACATTGATATGATTAAAGCGGTTTACGAACGTATTCCCCAGCGCGTGGCTACTGCCAGAAGTATTGTTGGAAAACCATTAACACTTTCCGAGAAAATCCTCTATTCACATCTTTGGAATGGAGAAGCTAATGAAGGTTTTGAGCGAGGAAAGTCGTATGTGGATTTTGCCCCGGATAGGGTAGCTATGCAAGATGCTACTGCTCAAATGGCACTACTTCAGTTTATGCAGGCTGGTAAAAGTAAAGCCGCAGTACCCTCTACGGTACATTGTGATCACCTCATACTCGCGAAACAAGGTGCAGAAAAGGATTTAAGAAATTCCCTCACTGCCTCAGGTGAAGTATTCAATTTTTTAGAATCCGTGTCTAATAAATATGGCATCGGGTTTTGGAAACCCGGAGCGGGCATCATACACCAGGTAGTACTGGAAAACTATGCCTTCCCGGGTGGAATGATGATCGGAACAGATTCCCATACCGTAAATGCCGGGGGTTTGGGAATGGTAGCCATTGGTGTAGGGGGAGCTGATGCGGTAGATGTGATGGCCGGTATGCCTTGGGAACTCAAATTCCCGAAGCTTATTGGTGTGAAGTTAACAGGGAAAATGAATGGGTGGACCGCCCCAAAAGATGTCATTTTGAAAGTTGCTGGTATTTTAACTGTAAAAGGTGGAACGGGTTGTATAGTCGAATATTTTGGCGAGGGCGCAAAGTCAATGTCAGCAACTGGTAAGGGAACTATTTGTAATATGGGCGCAGAAATTGGTGCCACCACCTCCACCTTTGGCTATGATGAATCCATGGAGCGTTACCTTAAGGCCACAGATCGTGCAGATGTAGCAGAATTAGCCAACGGCATTAAAGAACATTTAACAGGTGACGCTGAAGTGTATGCTCATCCCGAACAATACTTTGATCAACTCATAGAAATCGATCTGAATACCCTTGAACCGCATATTAACGGCCCATTTACTCCGGATAAAGCCACCCCGGTTTCGGAAATGCGTAAAGAGGCGGAAACCAACGGCTGGCCTATGGATGTAGAATGGGGACTTATAGGTTCATGTACTAATTCATCGTATGAAGATCTGTCCAGAGCTTCTTCCATTGCCAAACAAGCCGTAGATAAGGGGCTGAAAACCAAGGCCGATTTCGGTATAAATCCAGGCTCCGAACAGGTACGCTATACTGCAGAGCGTGATGGTTTACTTCAAATCTTTGAGGACTTGGACGCTACTATATTTACCAACGCCTGTGGTCCATGTATAGGCCAGTGGGAGCGCTCAGGAAATAACGAAAGAGTAAATACTATTGTACATTCGTTTAACCGAAACTTTTCGAAACGGGCTGACGGCAACCCTAATACGCATGCTTTTGTCACTTCTCCTGAAATGGTTGCCGCCATAGCTATTTCCGGAAATCTTGGATTTAACCCCATTACTGATACACTCACCAACACCAAAGGGGAACAGGTAAAGTTAGATCCCCCGGTAGGTGAAGAATTACCAGATAAAGGATTCGATGTTGAAGACAATGGGTATCAGGCACCTGCTGAAGATGGGAGTGAAGTTGAGGTTATTGTTAAAAAAGACTCTAAGAGACTTCAATTACTGACTCCGTTTGCTCCCTGGGATGGTAAAAATGTTACCGGAGCAAAGTTATTGATCAAAGCTTTTGGTAAATGTACCACGGACCATATTTCAATGGCCGGTCCCTGGTTGAGGTTTAGAGGCCACCTTGATAACATTTCTGACAACTGCTTGATAGGAGCCGTAAATGCTTATAATAAAGAAACTAACAGCGTAAAAAATCAGCTGACTGGTGAATATGGGCCTGTTCCAGCCACGCAGAGAGAATATAAGGCAAAGGGAATCCCTACTATTGTAGTAGGTGATCACAATTATGGAGAGGGTTCATCACGTGAACACGCGGCCATGGAACCACGGCATTTGGGGGTAAGGGCAGTATTAGTTAAGTCATTTGCTAGAATTCACGAAACCAACTTAAAAAAGCAAGGTATGCTGGGTCTCACTTTCGCCAATGAGAATGATTATGATAAGGTACAAGAAGATGATACCTTCAACTTTTTGGATCTTACTGATTTTGCCCCTGACAAATCACTGAGGATAGAAATAGTCCACAAGGACGGTAACAAAGACGTGATCGAGGCTAACCATACTTACAATGCCCAACAAATAGAATGGTTTAAAGCAGGGTCAGCGCTGAATCTGATCAAACAAAATGAACACTAGGCGATAGTGAAAGTATTTTTCCTAAAAAAATTGAGCCCTGAAAGCATAACTCTCAGGGCTCTTAATTTTATTATGTTTTATCCTTAAGGAATCAGCACACCATCAATAATATGAATTATACCATTTGAGGCTTGAACATTCCTGGTAACTACTTTTATGTGGCCGTTCAACAAAATGCTTCGGTCAGCAAGTCGTTCTACCGTAATTTCTGTTCCTTGTAAGGTAGCTACCTCTCCCAGGCGCACCAGTCGGTTAATATTAAATTTACCGCTGACCACGTGGTAGGTCAAGACTTTAACCAATTCCGCACCTTGGGGAGTACTTTCCAGGGCCGAAAAAGCAGCATTAGTGGGAGCAAAAACGGTATATTTTTCGCTACCGTTCAGTACCTCGGTGAGGTTAGCTTGTCCTAATACTTCTACTAGAGTAGAAAGCTCAGGGGTAGACACCGCGATCTCAGCAATAGTCCCTATTTGGGGTAGAGGTAATAGTACCGCATCGATTATATGGATGATACCATTACGCGCTTTAATATTTGCCGTGCTCACTTTAATAAAATCATTAAGAATAACGTCTCCGCTCTCATCCAAGCGAATGGACACGCTTTCTCCCTGCAGCGTAGTTACTGACCCTAATTCTAATAACCGATCAGCAGTGAATCGGCCAGACACTACATGATAGAGCAAGATATCTTTTAGCGCTTCACCTGCCGGAAAACTATTTAATAGTGAAAAAGCATTATTAGTGGGTGCAAATACAGTAAAAGGGCCATCATCTTCTAAGGCACCAACCAAATTAGTCTGTTGTAAGGCACTTACCAGTTCTGATAGTTCAGGAGTGGCTAGAGCTATCTCTACAATAGGGTCTAAAAACGAGTTAGGGATCAGCACTGCGTCTATGATATGAATAATACCGTTTGCCGCTTCAATATTCGCCGTAGATACCTTCATGTGATCATTTAGAATAACTTCGCCCTGTGTATTTTGACGTATAGTAACTTCTTCACCTTGTACTGTGGTGATCGTACCTTTCTCAATCAAGGCTTGGGCGTCAAAGGCTCCATCAGCTACATGATACAGCAGCACCTCTTTTAACGTTTCGCCTTCTGGCAGAGCATCTAATAGTGCAAATGCCTCATTAGTTGGAGCAAAAACCGTAAATGGACCATCTTCCTCAAGCGTTCCTACCAAATCTGCCTGGCCCAGGGCGGTAACTAGCGTGGTTAAATTATCTGCACCCACCGCGATATCTACGATATCTGGCTGTGTGAATGAAGGCGGAATCAATACAGCATCTATAATCTGGATAAATCCATTGGTGCCTTTAATATTCGCCTGCAGTAATTGTACTTCATCGTTCAGTACAATATTATTATTTTCATCCAGACTGACCTTTACTCCTTCACCCTGTAAGGTTTCCGTAATCTCTCTTCGAAGTAGACGTGCGGTTCTAAAATTTCCGTCGAGTACATGATATAAAAGAATTTCTTTCAACGTTTCACCAGAAGGTAGATTCTCGAGCTTGGCAAAAGCATCGTCGGTAGGTGCCAATACCGTGAATGGACCCGCTCCGGTTAGTGTCTCTGCCAGATCTACATCTTTTACCGCACTTACCAGTGTATTAAATCGTCCGTCTTCTGATAGGATATCGACTATCGTTTTATCCGGGATTACGGTGCGAGTGAGGTTTCCTTCCCACTTGCCAAAATTATTAGTACCTAAAAGGTTGAACGAGCCTACCAACTCTCCATTTTCATCTTCACGCCCAATGCCGTAAATAGTACCGAGGCTAGGCGCTTGGAAGATAACATATACTATACCGTCACTGACAATTGCTCCTCTAAGCCGTCCCTCTTCTCCTTCAGGAGTTATGAATTTACCCCTGATGATAGTGAATAACGCATGATAAAAAGTGAATTTCGTGCGCAACTGACCTTCCAGACTTAGTCCTTCGTTGTCTCCCTGAATCACTTCAGCATCAAAATCATAGAATCTTCTTTCTATGCTAATGCCGAATGAAGAGGTTCTACCATTGATTTGCTCACTGTCTTCATCATCTACTAATTCTCCTTCAATGAGGTTTTGTGTCATCAGATCGATCTCATCAAAACTGATGATCTCCGATTCCTCAAATTGTTCGACTACCGGTTGCTCCACAGAGGAATCTTCCGAGCATGCTACCATCAGTAACAAGCCAAATAAGCCACACATAAATGGTGTTAATAGTTTTTTCATTTTGTTTTAGCGTTTTAGTGTTAGATGTGGTAATAGCGATCGAAAAGGTCTTTTCGTTTCACCGAAAAGAGTGAGTAGACTAAAATCTAGAATGAATGGATCAAAAATGATGGTGAATAGTAGAGCTTAGCACCCACCATTTATCCGTAAAATGAGATGAAACATTTCGGAAATTATTTGGTTCTGATAGTCAAATGAAATCTACATTTTTCCTGCTTTTTTTATCACTGTCAGTGAGCCTGTTTGCTCAGGAAGAGGATCATATTAACCCTACTTTATTAGGCTTGAGAGCTAATTATGGTTTCATAATCCCTCACTCTAGTGAACTCCGTGACATCTCTGAATCCAGCCCGTGGGGCATTCAGCTGGATTGGAGTAAGCTTATGACTTCAAGGAAATCCTGGGATAACTGTAATTGTTACGCACAAACCGGACTCTCATTCTACTATTTTAACTACTCAAATCCTGAGCAACTCGGTAACTCATATAACCTAGTCTATTTTGCGGAGCCTTACCTAAATTTTAAAAGACGGCTCTTTTACAGTTTCCGAGCTGGTGGCGGTATTAGTGTATTAGACCAGGTTTATGATGAAACTGAAAATCCTGAAAACACTTTTTATAGCTCTACGTTGAGCTTTATCATTTTATTAAACTTCAATATTAATTACAGGATAACCGATAAGTACACTCTTAGTGTTACGGGCAGTTATAATCACATTTCCAATGGAGGTATGAAGCAGCCAAACCGCGGCATAAACTTTCCTACCGTTGGGCTAGGACTAACGTACAGCCCCAGAACATTCACCTTAGAAGGCTTTGAAACAGCCACAAATAAGAAGGGAGATTGGCAGGGTTATGCAAGGCTGTTTGGCACCTTACCCAATGTAAGCGCAACCGAGGAATTCCCTGACAGCCGTAAACTATTGTTGGGTATCTCAGGGGGTGCTCTGTGGTATTTTAGCAACTTTAATGCCTTTAACATTGGTATTGAGGCTGTGCGTGATGAATCCTATAAGGAACGTGCGGAAAGGGCAAATGATGATTTTGATTTTCACTCCGTAGGCCTTGTTCTAGGAAACAATTTCATTTTTGGTAAGTTCACGTTAAACCAGCAGATGGGTTATTACCTCTACCGCCCCTTCCCTACTGATAATCCGGATTTTTTTCAGCGTTATGAATTACTATATCAAATTGGAAAAAGATATCAAGTTGGTACTTCCCTTAAGGCACACGGTCATGTGGCAGAAAATCTAGATATACGATTTGGAATACTTTTTTAAAAAATAGCAATTAACTCGGCTCTCTTGGATTAATTGAAACTGCTACCAATAAAACCAGGTACTTAGCTGAGTGTTGAATTATACCATTTATACTATCCTTATTTTAAGGAACGTTATGTATAATGAAACAATTCTTAATTTTTAAAATTAGTCTGCTGATATCCTTAGCCTCATTTTCTCAAAATACAGATCCTGTCTCCTATCGAAAGACATTTGGCGGATACGTTTTTGAGCAAAGCGGAAAAACACTTAAGCCCAAGAAAATTCTTGACCTATTTCAAACCAATGAAGCTGCTTATGATGCGATGAAAAAGGCTAAATCTAATTACGATCCTGCCATAGCGCTGAGTGTAATAGGAGGTGCATTGATCGGATGGCCGTTAGGCACTGCCATTGGCGGTGGAGATCCTGAATGGACTCTTGCGGGTATTGGTGTTGGACTTTTGGTACTAAGTATACCGTTGAATAAGGCCTTTAATCAGGGTGTCCTTGATAATTAACTTTGTACGTAAGGGATTAATGAAAAATAAGAAGCTGGTCAGTAAGCTGGTCAGTTTTTTTTGATTTACAGTGAGGGTATGGTTTTTTATCATCTTCGATAAGTACAAATTTGCTGTCCAGTCTGTTCAAAATGATACCTTAAGAATGAATTGGGCAGAGTTATCCCTACCGTGGCTGGAAAAAGTAGTTTGAGTTAGGCTGCTTGCTTAAGTAAAGGGCTTCCGCGATCCGATTTTTTGGTCATTTTAACCGCATTGGCTGTCATCACACCAAAGAACACCCATAGGTATTCCCGCTTCTCTCTCTTTGCCTTTATTTTATCCAGGCCATAGGCCGTTTTGTGTGTACCAAAACTGCCCTCCATGACAGTAGCCCTTTGGGTAGCGATAAGACTTCTCAGTTTCCTTTCTGATGGGGGATCTGTCTTTGGCCCTTTTTTAGGGAAGCAGGTGAACACTTGCTTTTCGGTCAAATACTTCCTGTTGGCATTGGTGGCGTAGATACGGTCTGCACCCAATTGATGAAAGCTCCCGAAGATGGACCTGTGTTTAAGCGTACTTACTTTGAGCCGAGTACTTTCGTTAAAAGCTCTGAACTCCATCTTATCGATCAGGCATATTCCATCTACCTGTAACACATGAGCTTTCATACCAAACTCTACTCGCTTGATCTCCTTGCCACGGAGAATAGGTCG
>JBCCSU010000204.1:0-8612 GCA_039199635.1 Bacteroidota bacterium
TGAGCACATAGTTGAACAGGCCTTGACCAACCAGATTACTTGAAATACTGAGTTTACCGTTCGCATCGCTAAGCTTATCAGAGGAGTAAAGTTCTTTGCCCTGAAGGTCGAAGACTATGATTTTAGCATCGTTTGTATCCTTAGGTAAGTGGTACTCTATAATCGTTTCATGTTTCGCTGGGTTAGGATAATTGCTAATATTGAATCTATGGGCATTAGGAAGTAGATGGCTATACGTAACTTGTTTTTGGTCAGAAAGGTCTGAAATTGTTTGCTCGATTTGGTTCAGTCGATTTTCGTATTGCGCTACTAATTCTTGTTTGTTAGCTAGCTCTTTAATGGCTTCAGTGAGTAGAGGGATGATCTCGATGTAATTAATTGCCAAATAGCCTTCCTCATCTTCTTGCACCAGCTCTGGCAGTACTTTCTGTAACTCCTGGGCATAAAAACCAAAATGGGTTCCAGGGCTAAAATTTTTATCGGCATATTTTGGTTCTTGTTTGAGTTGATAGGATCTACCGTCCATGGCGAGCACTTTTTCAAGTGAGGAGCTAATTTTTTTGCCTTGCTTTTTGAATCGTTTGTCTGAGCTTACCCAGAGGCCAGTAGCGTAAGCGTTTCCATTTACATAGAGTCGATATTTACCTGGATTTGTAGTGCCGAGCCCTATTCTACCGGAAACAAAGTCTCCAAAGATGAGTGGAACCTTACTTTTATTATTAGCAATATAGAGCTTATCTGAATCTATGATCGTACGCCCTGCATCAGGACCAATGAATACATTTCCATTACCCATTGCATTTTCTCCGGCCCGATAACCGATAAATAGGTTTCTTTGACCTTCGGCATTTTTCGCACCTGATTGACTTCCTATATAGACATTGCCTGCACCAGATTCATTATCATATCCAGCATGAGAGCCTAGAAAAGTGTTGTGGTCTCCTTCATTTCTGAAGCCCGCAGAATGGCCGATGAAACTGTTAGAAGAGCCTGATCTATTAAAAAAACCAGCTTCATTGCCTATAAACGTATTTAGGTTGCCTTCGGTATTGTAACGACCTGAATAGCTACCGTAAAAAGAATTTTCGCTAGCTACATTGGAGCCCCCTGAGTAATAACCAGAGAAGGTATTATTATTGCCTTGACTTTTATTTCCAGCACTAGCCCCAATGTAGGTATTTTCTTCTCCGTTAGTGTTAGTAGCCCCAGCGGAGGATCCCAGAAATGTATTCCGGCTTCCGGTGGTTCCCAACCCTGAACTAGAACCGCAAAACACATTATATACACCGCTAACTGAATTTACTCCGGCATTGGCACCGATCATAACACTGTAGGCTGATGAAGTGGAGTTACGACCGGCAAAATGTCCTAAAAAAACACTCTTTATGCCTTTTGTTTTATCACCGGCAGCGGCACCTAGAGAGGTATTGCCACTACCACCATTTCCGGCGTTAGAGCCTATGGAGGTATTATTAACGCCACCATTTCCGGCGTTTGCACCAAAGTTGGTGTTTTGGGCAGTGAGTAAACTGCCATTAAAAAGCATGCAGATGAAAAGAATCTTTTTCATAATGATATAGATAGTTAATTGAAAAGGTTTAGAATTATTGATTAACCCAAGCTACGGTCGTCGAGAAAAAACTAGTTACTTAAATCTCCCAGAAGCTATCACATATGTAACATCTTTGTTTATGAGCTTATGGAGGCCTTTTTATTGGTTTTTGCAGATAATCTCAATTTCAAATAGTAGTGAAGGTTTAAACCTTAACCTTTTATTATTGCTTCTAGGAATCTTTGGATGGGTTCAGATTTCCCGATCGGCTCCAGTAGACAATTGAATAGATTTACTGCGATTGATAAGTAGGTGGCGGGATGTTTAAGGTGACTATATTTAAGTGCAGTAATTAAAATGAGACCAATTATAATGGCATTGGCAACGTAAAGTCCTGATATAGGGTGGATATTTAGTGTAAAGCCGTTCATCGCGATTTGAAGGAACTGGACACCTCTGCCCAAAGCGGGCATCATAATAATAAAAACAGTAGATATCAACCACCAAGCATGATCTTCGAGCTGTTTTCGTTTTAAAATGGATTGAATCACGGCATAGCCAAAAGCTAAAATCATCGGAATTTCCAGTGCTATAATTCCGTAGAAAAAATAGGGTTTGAACGGCCCAAAACGCTCAGGAAATGCAATAGCATTTTGTACACTTTGCAGATCGCGGTACATCATACTTAATGCGGTTAAGCAAACACCACCCGCTAGAAACATTCCAATAATGCCATTGGTACGATGCCTTTCTAACTGTCCATGGGTGGCATAATACGGCTGAACGATTAAGTAAACATACCAGAGGGTACCCGTCCAATAATGAATGTGTACAGACCAGGCATTATCCGAGAAATCGCCCCAGTAATCATAGGCTATTCCTAACTGCATAATGACCATCGGTAGGATCATGAAGAGGTGAAGATTTTTGTATTTCTTCATACTCAGTTAGTCGATTCGAGGCTCTTGCTGCGTTCTGCAGTGCAC
Organism: Bacteroidota bacterium; assembly: GCA_039199635.1. Lineage (GTDB taxonomy): Bacteria > Bacteroidota > Bacteroidia > Cytophagales > Cyclobacteriaceae > Fulvivirga. Next base: position 2,539 of record JBCCSU010000204.1, read on the forward strand.
ACCCCCTCCACCCCAGTTAATGGTTAATGCATCGTAGGTGAAGATATCACGGTTGGGAAAATACTTTTCTAGAATAGCACGCAGTTTTTCGTCCTTCTTTTTCTCAGATTCTGGCATTCCTTCTTTCCAATACTTAGAGGCAATGACCACGCCATTGGTAATGGTGAAATTGGCATACTCTAAGGCGGGTACCATGACGATGGAATCTCCTAGTGAGATACCTTCGCGAGAGGATTCGCTGAGAAGCCCGTAATAGAGATCTTCAGTCATCTGATATGGAAATCCAAAGAGTGAATAGTCTGGAGCTTCAATGGTTTCAATATGGTAAGGTTTGCCATTAGGTTGTTTTGCGGCTTTAAGCTGTGCTAAATTTTTTTGGACAACCTCATAATCATAAGTCAGCATGCTGTTTTTATCCCGATCTTCTTCAGCGATCACAGTAGCCAAAATGGTCGTATCATTAAGGAACCGTGTAGTTACGTCAATGTGGCCGTTTGCGCCTTGGCCAAAGAAGTTATCAATCTTCATCCCTGGCTTGTCAATTAAAGGGAATTCATCCAGCCAGATGATTTGCTCTTTGCCCAGCTTGTCGAGCAGGATTTGCTCTACCTCCTGGATCGTCCGATCCGGATTACGTTGTGTAGCCAATGCTTTATAAGCGATAATGGTGCTCGTATTCACTTCAATGGCTCCGCCTTCGAAGAACAGGCCTGTCGAATCTTTTTGGTATCCTTTCAGCTCTTGAAGGGTATTGGACAAAAGTCCTCTGAGATCTTCATCACATCCATAGATACCTCCGTAGCAGCTCCATTCAAAATCCAGTATTTTATTTTTTTGACCATCCGTGATAAACATCAGGGGGTCGCGCATCCAGGAAGACCAATAGGGGAGTTTAATCCATTCAATACTATCCATATTGGCACCTTGTACTTGAAGTTGCTTCATACCTGCATCCATTAAGGAATCATTATCATACACTACTTTCGTTTTTACATGCTTTGCTAGTGTAGCAATAAGAGTCAACCTAGCCTCTTCGCTTGGAAACCCCCATGGCTCGAAATTGAAATCCGTCCAAATGGCTTCATGGGGCTCCCACTCGGGGGGGTAGGTGAATTTTTCGGCCTGTTTTTCACGATTCTCGCACGACATTAGCAGAATTATGATAACTAATGAGATGTATTTCATAATAGGGTTAATTTTCAGCTGTTGCATGGTAACGCAGTGAATTCCACCGCCTCCATATATGCCATTCAAGGATAAGACATCAATCATTTCAACTTTTCTGTCAGGAAAGACTTACTCTAGAATCTTTTTCGCTTCCGTATCTTTATCTTTTGAGCCGTATTTTCCATATGATGCGGTCAGGACTAATCCATTGGTAACAAGAAAATTAAGATAACCTGCTGCGGCAACACCTTGAATGGTATCACCAATCTCCAATGTATGACCCTTCTCAAGACTTTCGATATCTATTTGTCGATTATCCCAATTGCTTGGGCTCCATGTTTCTACAATTGTCAGAGGGGTTTCTATGGGTCTAGGTATCGGCATTTTGATGATGTTGAATGGATTCCCGTTCAGATCAGTTGCATTTTTGAGGATTTCGTAATTCTTGACCATCCGTTCGTAGTTAATATGGTTTAATGGATGTTCATCAATTTCATCTTCATTTATCCATGCTAACAAAATCGTATTTTCATTAGCAAAACGTACAAATTCATCTGTATGGCCTCCTGTCCCACCTACCATATATTGATCGTTAATCAACATTGAAATATGCGCATCCTCAATCACTCCATACGGTAGCCAGATTATTTTTTCAATACCAAACCGTTTGAATTCAGATGCTAATTCCTCCTTTGATTTTTCGGGGTTCCTTTGTAGGGTTACAGCCTCACATTGAATAACCACACCATTTCCGTTGTATTCAAATGAGCCTCCCTCAAGTTTTATATCAATTTTATAGTTCCTTGATCCGGTGGCAACACCCATCAAACTATCAACTCTTGATATATCAGAGTTCTCTCTTACCGTTTTCATAGAATCATATCTATTCTCATACCATTCAGGATATCGTTTTAGACCCCAATCCGTACTTCCATATTGATTCCATCTAAAGTCAATAACTGCAGATTGCTTATTGGTATCGATAGCGAATACGGCTCCATAATCCCGAGCCCATTCGTCTGAACCTTTCATTATATAAGCCTCGATCGATGTAGTGTCTACATCTAGACTGTCCAAAAATAAATAAGCGGCATTTTTTAAGGAATCATTGGTAAATGGTATTTTGACCTTAACCTTATTCTGCAATTCTCTGATAATTTCAGTCAGCGTTGTTGCCTTGTTTTCACCATAAACATCCCAGCCTATCCAAACTGCTTCATGTTCTTCCCATTCTGCCGGGATTCTAAATTCTGCCTTTTTGTTATTGGGAGGGCTGCAGGAGAAAACAAGTATGACTAAAAAGAGTAAGCAGAATTTCATATTAAAATGAGTTAGATTTTACTTAGGTTGCTGTTGAGTTATACAATGGATCCCACCTCCATGCCACCCACACAACTTCTTGCGGGGTCCATTCAGGTGGAAAAGTGAAGTTTGATATTTCATCCTCTCCAGTGGTGGTACACGCACTGAATAGAATGGTGAGGATGAATATTGAATATTTCATTTTGCCATCGGTATTATTTTGAATTAATCCTTATAAATAACTCCGAATTTTTTGTTGGTTCGAATCCAATCTTCGGACGTAAATCCAAGGTTCTTATCAATTTCTTTGGTCCCTATGGCCCTGAAATAGTCTTCGAAACCAGATGGGGTGTAACCAAACAGAATGATAACCTCTTCTTTGCTAGAATTTTTAAAACCATGCCAGGTAGCTCTGGGAACATATATCAAGTCACCCGCTTTTCCGGTTTCTATGAAATTGTCTAGTGTGATTTCAACTTCTCCTTTTTGAATGAATATGAATTCTTCTTCGTTTAGGTGTTTATGAACTGGAATAGCGTCTCCAGCAGCTATTTTTTCTGATAACAATGACATTTCAGGATTGCAGCCAGCGCGTTTCGATATCTTAATATTAACCTGTGCTTTACGCTTATTTCCGATATACCACACATCTCCCTCGTTTTCACGAACTATTGCAGCCGTAGACTTTCTCAAGAAAATCGATTTTGAGTAGGTAATATTTATTCCTCCCAAGCATAAGCTTGAAAACAGTCCTGTTTTTCTGATAAAATCTCTTCTATTACTAGGGCGCATTCCTGATTGAAATCTTTATGGACTAATAGGGTTATTTTCCTTAGACCTTCGTTTTTGACTTGTCCTCTACTCTTTGGGATGTTCTCGGCTAACTATATGATTAATAATTTTCCAGGAATCACCTTCCTTTGAGAAAACTCTTAAATGATAGTTTTTAGCCCCAGATTCGATGTGGAGAGAATGAACAACTCCGATTTTATCCGACAGGTAGGTAATCTGATCGGATTGGGACAATCGTTTTTGATTCATGACCACGTCCAATGTAAAAACAAAACTAAGGTATTCTTCCAGCGATTTACGGGTCATTTTTACATCACCTACAGAATTGACCCAATGAATATTTCCGGAATAATCCTGTACCGCGAGGCTCACATTTTTTGTCCTCCATGCCTCATTGTATCTTTCAATGGCGTCAAAGATCATTTTCATGTCTTTTTCTGTGTCTTGTTCCGGTGATTGTGCCCAATTGACCTGAATGATGAAAATAGAGATTATTAAAATGAGGATTGATTGCTTTTTCATAAATCTGACTTTTAATGAGTAACTGATTGATATTTTATGGTTGACTCCACGCTTGAAATATGGGAACCGCACCTTTCCGGTCGTTCTACATCGATCCATCCGATGCGGTACTCAAAGAGAATCGTCATCAATATGATCATCCCACCGATTGTCATAAAGAAGCCGGCCAGTTTAGATTCACTTTTAAGGGCATAAGTTTTTTCCATAATACCTTAAGCTAGTTCTTGAAAACCAAAGATTCGGGATGAAAGGTTTTCCAGGCCCAGTTATACGCCAACGTGCCGGGAAGTACGGCACCGGTACTATCTTCTGCCCAAGCAGTCAATCCTGATTGGTCGAAATGAACGGTTAGTGTTTGATGGGAGACCTGATATTCTATTGGAGATTCTTTTTTAAATAAAGTTTCCAATGGAAAGTAAACCGACGAATCACCGATTTCGAGTCCCAAACCTAAATTGTCGAATTGATGGTTGTCAGCCATATAGAATTGGCCATTAGCAGGTTGCCAGGAAGTATACCGTGGTTTTGAAAATAGTAAAGAGGGCCACACTGCACCCGTTGTGTCTTTGTTGACAAGCACCTTTTTCATGGGATATTTGGCTTTCCAGTAACCCCAGGTGGTTTGGAGCGTAGGAAGCATCTCTAGCTTCGTGCCCTTTAGCTCCCCGTGAATAGCTTCGTTCGATAGCTGATTCCATACGGACTGTGTTTTGCGATCCACCATTAACAGATTGTTATCTATCAAGGCTCTACCAAAATCAAAACCTAGTGTATCGCCTTCTATATTGCCAGTAAACATCTGAGCAGCTCCGACCAATGCGCACCATGTGAGTAAGTACTTTTCGTTATGCAATGAAAAATTGGCTACCTCAAACCCTTCCAAATACGTCAGGGGCACGGCTATTCTCGAATCATCCATGGCAATACCAAGCACCAGGTCCGTATCATCTAGGGTTAAATCACCGGGTTTTCCAAACTCAAGTTTGTCGAGTCCGGTATGCACCGACATCCGGTAGGGCTGTGGTTCCAGGCCCGGCCATTCCTGGGCGACCAATTCGATCGTTTGAGTGTCATCATCCGTATTTTTTTCAACGGTTTCAGTATCTTTTTTAACTGAACATGATATACTGCAGGCCAGTAGAATAGTAAGATAAAGTAAGCTTGTGAGTTTCATTTTTATCTCTATTTAATATTTCCGTTGGTCATCCCTAATTCATCATGTTCAAGGACTGACTGATCTAATTCTCTACATTTCATAAGCTAGTGTTTCCTTTGACTTTAATGGGCTGTATTTTTCGATAGGTCATAGACCTCCAAAGCCACTCTGCCGGACCGTATTGATATTTGGAGAGCCACCAATTGCTAAAAATGATTTGGAGAATGAGTATACTGAGGCCAATAAGGGTAAAGAAAACTGGCCCTATATGTCCAAATAATCCTAAGCCATAGCTTTGAAAAATGAGGCACCCTATCAAACTCTGCATCAGGTAATTGGTGAGTGCCATGCGTCCTAGGGGTGCTAATGCCTGCAATAGAGCTTTGAACTTATCTTTTTGATAAGCAAGGGCAATAGCACATGCATAACTTATACCGAGCGCCGGTACACCAAAAGCATATACAATCGGTTCGACTATGCCTGAAGGTGCCATAGAGTAGTAGGCTCCCGTGGACATCATATGCGCCATGACTAGATTGCAGGGGATCCCAACGAGCGCAGACCATAACATAATCCGCTTTAGCTGATCTCGTCTTTCCGGGACCTCTGCAAACCACCTGTTTTTAGCGATAAAAAAGCCAACTAAAAACATAGCAAATACTTTAAAAAATCGCCCGGTAAATATGAGATCCGGATACCTGCCGAATACTAGGCCTCCGAAATTCGTAAATAGTATTTCGCCGAAAGTACCGGTTTGATAGGTAGTGACGATCTGAGCAAACATGGCGTTCGAATCAGATTGATCTACCGGAGGAGCCCCTTGTTGCTGATACCACATCCACCCATATTGAACAACAGGAATGACAAGCAGAATGAAAGCCAGGCGAAGGAGGGTTTTATTGCTACTGTTACGAAATAAAATAAGCACAAAACCGAGCAACGCATAAACAGTAAGTATGTCCCCTACAAAAAGGACTATGGCATGAAAGATTCCAAAAAATAACAGAATGAGTAACCTTCGACTAAACCGGCCTATGAATGGCTGATTTCTATCCATGGCCCGTTGGATTTGAAGGCCAAAACCGATGCCGAACAGCAAGGAGAAGATGGAATAAAATTTACCTTCGGTTACAAA
>JBCCSU010000205.1:0-8602 GCA_039199635.1 Bacteroidota bacterium
CTCAAAGTTTAATCTATATCCCTACATCTAAATTTGAATTCTCGTGTTATTCTCTTATCATCAGGGCTATCTAAATCGATATTATAAGAGATATCCCACGTCTTAGTTACCGGGTCATAATCTGATTGCCAAAAATCGTTTCCGTGCACTGACTGATCTATAATTTGCCAGCTACCACTCACACGCTCGTACAATTCCGGCTGACGGTATGACGTAACGCGAGTAAAAGTTAATGGAACAAAGCCCAATCCGCCAGTGACTTCAAAATCGGCCTCATTACCAACAGCTATTATTTGTATAGGGTAGGAATCAACCAGTTTACCTTTTGATACACTAATTTCGAGGTGATTCCCAATCGCTTCCCTATGTACCATTTCCCACGTGTTAGCTTTTTTAGCTAAGGCTTGAGCGAAATTTCGATTGGGTCCGTAATAGTCCGCCGATTTAGCGGGGATAAGAATAAGTTCAATCTCTGCCTCAATATAATCGCCTTCTTTTAACGAAGAAGAACCTTCAGGTGTCGTGATATTGATCAAACTACTTGGGCCACCATGCCTTCCGGAAGTCGTATTGTACTCCGCAAAATAGGGAGGCACGCCCTCTGTTCCATTAATTTTAGCCTTCCATTCCCGAATGATGAATCCCCTATTTGCGGGAATAAATTTTCCGCGTGAAACAGTGAAGTCAGAATCAGTGAATGAAAACCAGAGTGCGTTTCCTTCGGCTACTTGTTTTTTGTTTATGTAGTGAGAAGGACCTCCTGTAGTGGCTTGCCATTCTTTTATCAAACCATGCTCATTACCCCAGGCCAACGTCTTTGAGTTAGTAAAATGATAGGTGGATGCCCCAACTTGAAAAATGACAAAATCTCGAAAGCTGGTATTCTTAAGCACATTGAGCTTTATCTTATAAATACCTCTAATGATATCATCCGATCTGCCTATCGAAGCAGTATATTCAAAATCCATGGAATTATCGTCCATTATCCCGGAATAAGTAACCTCAGTAAAATTTGGGCTATAGCGCTTGTATTGGGTCCTCATCCTACTATGCCAGGACCTGTTCCCATCCGTTTTCGTATAATTGAGAAGATCCGCACCACCCATGTTGGAAGTCCACCCCCATTTTTCACCGTCTTTATTGGCCACCATCAGAGGTCTAAAGTCCAGAATTGGAGCACTAGCCTGATCCAGATCAGGTTCGTAAGTGATACTTTCTCCCCATGCACCAATTGCCGACTGATCCCATTGCTGATTCGCACCCCATCCGATTAAGCATAATTGTGCGTGTGAAGCCGCCGGAACACCTCCCCAATGCGCGTTGACACTTGTATATTGAAATGTTATTATTGTATTTGCTGGTATAGTTAGCATCGTTAAGCCATGAAACCAAGGTCCCCTGAAATAATGAACTTCCTCTGGCTTTCTTCCAGTGTGCCAGTTCTTTGAAAGCTGAATAGGTATGCCAATGGGGTTGCCATTAAAGTCCCTCAGCATAGCAGAAATCCCCGTTATGGCACGGACAGACGCAACCTCTTCAATTAATCTCCCTTTGGAAAAGTTTAGCCTGACAATCTGTTCCTTATCAGACGAATTAGCGACAGCGATTTCTATTCGCTCCATCCCATTATTAGTATCTTCTCTATCCGCTTGATTTTTAACCTGATCATTTCTTAGGATTATCTCATGCCACCCTTTGTCCAGATTATACCTAACCTGAAGTGGTGATTCATCAGGAACATACTGTTTTGCCTTTACTACGAGTGGCGCAGTTTCAATTTCGGCAATCTTTTCTAACTGGGAGTTAATGTTCTTAGCAACCGGGTAGACGATGATACCGGCATTAAATTCTATTCCTTTTCTCTGCCTACCTTTCCGACTTAAGTGAACAGTTACTGTACTTCCCGAAACGGAAATATTGGTAGACTCACTGGATTTAAGTAAAACATAACCACTATCAGTATTTGGATTTTTGAAGGCTTTGAGCTCACCTAATTCCACTATTTCGGTAAACTCATTTGGTAAAGTTAATTGTGTAATAATATCCAGGTTTTCATAATCTTGGTTAAGATTGAGTTTCAATATAAAAGCTATTCTATCTGGCCATGAAGCAATCTCCAATCCACTACTAAGTGGCACAAAGCCTTCAAGGTCAGGTAAATTAGTTATAAATCTTCGCTGAAAATATTTGCCTGTCTCCACTAGCTGGCAATCATCATCTCGTCCGCTACTCTTTGTGATCCAGTTCATCTTACCATCCTTTATAAAACCAAATCTAAAAGCTACCCCAGCTCCTGAAGGAATGCTTTCTTCATTCGTTTCTTTCAGTACCGATCTGCCGGATTTACCATCAGTATTAATACTAAAATTATCCAAACTAAGGTTTTCATAGTCATAGGCAAGTGAATAGTTATTGGTCTTGATAGCGAATACCTGATTCCCAGTTTTGATGGTTTTCAACCACCACATGTAAGAATAATCCCTTTGGTTGACAAAGATTTCAGGATCAATAGAACCCAGGCCCTGGCCGAAGGAAACTAGGTAGGAGAGATAACAAAATAAGAAAAAAAACCGTATCACCGTAGTTCGGAAAATAATCAATTTTAACATAATTACTTTCACTTGTGGGTCACAGGGCAAGTGCATCTACAGAGTACGTCTTCTTATCTCGATAAGAGCGAGCATCTTTCATTTTCGGATAGCTTACAAGAAAGTTATTTTCATCTATCAGATTCAGAACGTAATGCGTGGTTCTTTTCGGTAATTTGAACTCTAATTTAGAATCCGTGGATATAGTAATTGGTATTTTAAACCATTCCTCATACCTGTCACCTCCATTTAATGTATAAATGAGATTCGCTTTCAATACTTTTGCTCCATTTTCCTTAAAAACTACAGATACACTGCTCCCTGACTTTTTATGAGATAGCACCTCTGGCGCAAGATCTTTTCCTGGTATATCATCCTTGGAAAGGGGATTATAATACGGATAACTTGCATTCATTTCTTCTAGCCATGCCGTAAGCTTAGCATTCATCTCCTTGGTTTTTTTAGGAAGCTCCTCTACAAGGTTGTTGGATTCTTCAATATCTACTCTGAGTTGTGTTCCGTCTTCGGAGTCATAAAGTTGGTACAGCTCAAGTTCAGTAGTGCCTTCATTATTTACATAATCATAGTTTCTTATCAGTTTATAATCGCCTACTCGGATGGTACTTTCAAGCGCTATACCATGGGGGAAATGCCACATCATGGTATTACGTGGCTTTCCTTCCTTGTTTCTTACCATAGCGGCATTTGTAGGATCCTTTAGCAACAAATCCGAAAGGTCGGAACCATCCAGATTCTTGTTCTTTGGCTTTTCCACACCAACTAGTGAAAGTATTGTAGGATAAAAATCCAGTCCATTTATCATCACATCTGACTGAATTCCTTTTTCAATTCCCGGTCCTGTAATAATGAGAGGAACACGTGTGCCACCTTCCATGGCTGATATCTTTCCTCTATCCAGTGGATAATTATCTGTGATGCGCTCCTTGGGTGACCCCTCATAGCCACCGTTATCAGAGGTGAGAATCAAGTAGGTATTTTCACTGAGCATATGCCCAGGCCATCGTGGATCTTCAGTGGTTTCCAGGTAATCAAAAACCTCTCCCAGATAATGATCCAGCATCTCTAACATTGCGCAGTAATAGGGATTCCTTTGCCCTTCCATTTTCCAAGTCGTTGGGTCTTTAGGGTAGTCAAGGCCTAATTTTTCGCAATATTTTTCAAGTAATGCTTTACTTCTGGTATGGATTGGCGCATGGACCAACCACGTTGCGTAATATAAAAAGAATGGATCTTCTTTATTTTCACGTAAAAAATTAAGCGCGTCTTCATTGTTTTGATGAAAAGGAAAACCCTCGTCATCCAGGCGGTATTTATCCGAGGAGTTATGTGTAGCAAAATCTGTCAATCTGTGGGGTTTTTGTTGACGAGTAGCTCCTCGGTCAGAACGTGTATAGTCAAAACCCTGATCTTCGGGCTGTGGGTAGGCATGATGATTGATAGCCATATGCCACTTGCCAACATGCCCTGTCGTATATCCATTTTGCTGAAGCACTCTAGCCAAGGTCATTTCATTTTCCGGCATTCTACCACTGTACCAAGGATCCATCATCCTCATTTCGGATCTATAAGGAACAGGAGGAGTTCCACCGACTACATGGGTCTTTTGAGCCCTGGCAGGATGGTTTCCACTCATGATAGCGCACCTTGATGGAGAACAAGTTGGTGCTGGTGAGTAAGCTTGCCAAAACATGACCCCTTTTTTAGACAAGTCATCAATATTGGGTGTTTCATATGGTGCAGGATCATCTACATCATAAACCATGACATCCTGCCAACCCAAATCGTCGGTTAAAATCAAAACAACATTGGGTTTAGGTCTTTTGTCTTTTAGATCAGCTACTTCCTCTTTATCTACATAAAAAAAGGAAAAACAAAGAACGCTTGTAAGTGTGAGTACGAGTATTGCCGTTTGTTTCATTTCCGTTTTAATTGGTCTTTATAGTCTTTACTTTTCTGGGTAGTTTATCCAAGTCAATTGCTCCCACCCTTCCCTTACAAAATTCTGTGGTTCACCTGGAGTAGATCTTCCTGTATTAATGATATTAGTGAGCTTCTGTTTAAGTCGATCAACTATTTCTGGATACTCAAAATAGCGATTGCGCGTTTCTCCCGGGTCTTCATTCAAATTATACAGCTCATAGGGTGCCGCTTCATTACTGAAATCAAGAAATACTGGTTTCAAAGAGCCACCTGAACCGCGAAGCATATTCAGTTTCCATTTTCCTTGACGAATAGCAAAATGACCTGAAGAAGAGTGGTGGATGATTGGGCCACGCAATAAGTCGTTATATTTCTCCCCTTTTAAAACAGGCAACAAATTGTAACTATCTTCTCCTTCACTATCTTGTAGGTTCACCCCTATTATTGCCGCAATGGTCGCTAGGTAGTCTGTTTGACAAACTGGGAGATCCGATAAGGCCCCAGGAGTAATGACTTCCGGCCATCGCATCAAATAAGGTACATGATGACCTCCTTCATATATATCGCGCTTTCCACCTTTAAAATGAAGGTTACTGGCATGATCGTACACTTCCTGATGGTATAAGTAGTTGGTCTCCGCACCATTATCGGACGAGAAAATAACCAAGGTTTGGCCGACAATATCATTGGCCTCCAGTGCATCAAGCACCTGCCCGACTCTGTAGTCAGTTTCTTCCATAAAGTCTCCATAGTTTCCACAGTTGCTCCTTCCTTTAAAATCCGGATGTGTACAATGCGGCAAATGGGGGCTTGTAAGAGGTAGGTATAGAAAGAACGGCTTGTCATCTCCTGCCATCTTATCAATATAATCCACGGCCTTTGAGGCAAATGTTTCAAGTACTTGCTCGTCTTTGAACGAAGGTGCCACTTCTACCCACCATCTTCCTTTTTCTGGGCTATCTTTATAAGGAGGTGTCATTCGGTAATCGCCAGGCTTAACAGCATTGCGAAATGAACGAGGATCCAGCACGGACTTCTTCTTTGTCCACATTGTAGGAGGGTCCAATACTTTATCATTTTCAAGATAGGTAAGTATTCCGTAGTTCATGGAAGCTGGAATCCCAAAAAAATAATCAAATCCATATTCAGTTGGACCTTGGGTAAAAGGAGCTGACCAATTCCTACCCGTACCTTTTCTTCCTACAAATTGCATTTGCAGGTGCCATTTACCTACAATAGCGGTGTTGTATCCATTTTCCTTTAGCAGAGAAGCAATAGTCATACGATCCTTTTCGATCAAGCAAGTCCCATCTGCACCTAGTACCCCTTTCTTCAGCGATGTTCTCCAACTATATCTACCAGTCAATAATGAATACCGAGAGGGAGTGCATACGGCATCACTGCTATGTCCATCGGTAAACTTGATTCCTTCATTTGCAATTCTGTCTATGTTCGGTGTATTGAATTTTGCTAAAGGGTTAAGAGCACCCACATCACCATAGCCCTGATCATCGGTGTAAATGACAATAATATTTGGTTTCAATTCTGTATATGATTGAGCGATACAGGCCGTAAGACATAGGCAGAGTGCAATCAACGTTGCGATGTTTTTAATCTTACAACATCGGGATATCTCGAACATCAAGAACTTTACCATCTTCATTTAAGTATCACTTCTTAGAGTTGGTACTAACTACCAAAATAGCCTTGGCTTATTTTCATCTACGGAGATCAAACGAATAAAACCTCTTATATATCCATTTTCGCCAAAACATATCAACTGACTTTCAATTTACAGTCAAGAAAATTTTAATTGACGATTTTGGATCTAATTATCAAATTCACAAATGTGCATAAAAGGATTCGTACGACTAAAAGACTCATAAAACAATAAAAACCTTTCCTATGACCTCTTAAACATCGAGGAAATTAAAATACCATAGAAATTGACTAACTCACTATGAAAAAAGAATTCGCGGTTCTGCTGTCAGCATTTGCAATAAATTACAGAAATAGTTTTTACCTTTTCTTACTTCTAAACTCCTTTTTCTGCCAAGGTATTGTGCGATCAAATAATATGATGTATTGCTGATAATTATTATAATCGACAGCTTCACTTTCCCATTTTCTCAGCTCCTCATCATAGTATTCTCGCATCACTTTAAGCACATTGACAAATTTTGGAGTGCCTGCGACATTGCTCATCTCCAATGGATCAGTTACTAGATTATATAATTCTTCAACCGGCTTCATCTTAGCACTTCCATACCACCAGTAAGTATATTTCCACTCTTCGGAAATACAAGTTAGGCTTTGAGTAGGCACTGATCCCCAAGTATTAATAAAGGCCAGTTGATCATGAATAGTCTGATTGGGATTCTCTAAAAGCGGTACAAGGCTTCTTCCATCCATGTTCTCGGGTATGGTTATTCCAGCCAGGTCAAGAATAGTCGGTGCGAAATCAATGTTTCCAGTGAGTGCGTTACACTTTATTATTTTTCCTGCGTTTACACTGCGAGGATCATATATCATCAACGGTGCTCTTGAAGATTCCTCCATGGGCAATACCTTGGAAGCAAAGCCGTGGGCACCACAAATGTATCCATTATCACTAGTGTAAATAATCACGGTATTGTCTGCTATGCCCTGCTTTTCCAGTTCTTGCACTATCATCCCGACGGCAACATCAATAGCATAGATAAGCTGATAATATTTTGCCATGACGCTGTCATAGTCCGTCGCATAATCCCATTCATAAAATCTTTTGTAGTGTCTGCCTTGTTTACTTTGTTCGGACATATGCGAGCCTGCTTCACGACCATAGTTTGCGGGTTTTGTAAACGTTTTGTCTGCGTAGATGTGATCAAACTTCGGATCAGGGTGTACTGGTCGATGTGGCGCTTTAAAGCTTATGGATAAGTTAAAGGGTTTACCTTTCTTGACTGCTTCTTGGATTACATTTTGACCAAAAGCACCGTAGGATAAGGTTGAATGTGGGTAGTCTCGGGCATATTTGACCATAGATTCGTTCTTTGCAGTTCTATAGTTGGTTTGACCTGCACCACCTCCCCACATATCGAAGTCTTTTTTACACAATCCCATTCCTTCCACTTCGAAACCAAACTTTCCTGCAAATGCGGTAAGATATCCTGCTTCTCGTAACAATACTGGATATGACTTTTTCCAGGTTTGGGGTTTCATATCGCCATGACCAAAATTAGTTCCTGTTTTATACTCATACATCCCGGTTAAAACACTGGCACGACTAGCAGCACAAATGGCTGTAGTATTGTAATGTTTGGAGAATATCATACCTTCCTGACCAATTTTATCCATATTTGGTGTGGATACTTCAGGATTGCCATAACAACCTACAGAACTCACATTTTGGTCATCTGCCATCAGGTAGATGATATTGGGGCGGACATCCTTTATTTTCTGTTGTTTTGCTTCTGATTGATATGATAGGGCTATTAACAGTATCCCGCCAATAATCAAAAAATAATCAATAGGTTTTATCATAAACTGCATTTTAGTATGCTGAAGAGATAAGTTGGATCTTATGCATTAGTTCAACTACTCAATGACTATTCTAATAATACTACTCTTCTCTCCCTCAGTAACCCTCAGTAGATAAACCCCTGACAAAACACTGCTTAAATCCACCTTATTTTCTCCCTCTTTGATTGAATTTGACAATATAGTCTTACCAGCGAAATCAATGACTTCATAAGTGCCCGGCGTGGACAGGTTAATATTCAGCACGTCAAATACCGGATTCGGATAAATTAATGTTTCAGTGCTAATGAGATCTTCACTATGCATCTCGTTAGAAATTCGTGTACTCGAACTATTTGAACCATTTGAAAACTCAAACCAATTTAACTTCATTAAAACTCCTGGTTGTGTTGATTTAAAAACGAAAAACAAATCATGGACACCCTCTACATTATTAATAGAAAATGTTCTACTAACCCAGTCATTCCATCCTCCAGTGTTTGGGGTATTAATAGTACGAACTAAGGTACCATTTACACTTCCTAATCTTAGCTCAATTTGACCTGTTCTTACAC
>JBCCSU010000206.1:0-8572 GCA_039199635.1 Bacteroidota bacterium
AATAAATATTATTAACTCTAAATTGTCTTAATTATGGCTTTTGATGGAAAAGAAGGGAAGCCCATCACCCTGGAGCAAGCAAAAAGATGGACCAAAAGATATCGCGATGAGAATAAAGGAGCGGTTAAAGCACAATTCTTTGGCTGTGAGAATATTCAGAAATTATTAGATGAACCAGGCTGTATGGGGATACGTGTATACTACGGTATAGATGATGATGGTAATCCTAAGCTAATGCTAGTAGGTGCTAGAAGAGATCAGAATAATATACTACCTAGTAGTGAGGGTAAAGATGGAGGAGATGGTGAGATTTTGGATGATGGTGCCAATTGCCCCGACCAATGTCCTGATGGGGACGATCCGCTATCTAACTAGGTTTGTAAGGTCATCGAGCTTATATTTATTCCACATATGAGCTCGATTTCCTTTGGTACCATTGTTTGGTACGCAGCAATATTTACTTCAACACTTACCTTTAGTATTGCATTAACAAAAAAGTTTACTTCAGCATATCTTTACAAAATATTCTTATTGCTTTATGTATCACTTATCTGTAGTACTTTACATTTATACTTCATTCATTTACAAGAATCCTTCCAACCTAGAATAGGTATAATTTATAGATATGCCGAGTTGTGGGTACTTTTTTTTCTATACTGGACTGAACTCATAGGAACAACTAAAAAAAAAATCATTTCTGGGTTACTAATCATCAGTACAGTAACAGCTTGTATCTTTATTATCGGAGGTGCCTTCATTCGACCCTTTAATGCCACTCTTTTTTTAGCATTTAGTATTTTATTATATTGGCAATGGATCAAGAAAATACCGTCCGAAGCTATTTTGAAGTTCAAACTTTTTTGGATCAATAGTGGTATTTTCGTGTATTTCTCTACTAACCTGCTTCTTTTTCTTTCTGAAAATTACATTCGACTAAATTATTATAATGAATTTGCTTATATCTGGAGCCTCAGTAATTTTTCTGCTATAGCTAAGAATATTTTTTTTGCATACGCCTTTATCTTAGTTAGGCAATCCTAGTTTATAATGTTAAATTCTAATAATCCAGATTTTCTCTTAATCTTTTCCGTAGGAACAGCCTTAATGATTTTTATGGCCAGTTCTATCGTATTTTTCGTCATTTACTACCAAAAGCGCATGCTTCAAAATAAAATGGAGCAGCAGGCACTTGAGAGTGACTATCAAAAACAACTATTAAAGACCACTATAGAGTCTCAGGAAGCAGAACGAAAACGCATTGCTTCAGAGCTACACGATGGCGTAGGTGCTATGCTTTCTGCTGCTAAGCTCAACCTGGGTTTTCTGAAGACATCTGTAAATGACGATCAAGGTAAAGAGTCTATTTCTGATACTAAAGAAATGATTGATAGTACTATTGAAACCGTGCGCAGAATTTCTAAAGACCTTCTACCGGCATCACTTGAAAAGTTTGGATTAGTGGAAGCAATTAAAGAGTTCAGTGAAAAAGTGAGTACCAAAGCTACCATGGTTTCTTTTCAGCGCCCCTCAAGTACCTTTTCCCTTACAAAACAAGATGAATTGCCCGTTTATCGGCTGGTACAGGAAATTGTTAACAATGCTTTGAAACATGCTAAAGCCAAAAACATAATCATTGATATGTGTATTGAAAATAAGCTCACCATAAACATTTCTGATGATGGTATTGGTTTCGATATTGATCTGGTGAAAAATGATATTGCCAAGGGTGTTGGTTTATACAATATTGAGAGCCGAGTGGGAATGCTGGGAGGTACTATGCAGCTAAAAAGTGAGATAGGCAATGGTACTTCATATTCAATCAAAATTTGATCTATGGATAAATGGACTATTTATATAGCGGATGATCAGACACTCTTCAGGAAAGGGATGTCTCGTTTGGTAAGGTCGTTCAAAAATGTAGAGAAAGTAGAGGAAGCAGAAAATGGCAAACAAGTTCTAGACCTTGTAAAGAAATCACAACCGGATGTCATACTAATGGATTTGGAAATGCCCATCATGGATGGAATAGAAGCTACTGAAAAGATCCTTCATAAATTTCCTAAAGTAAAAATTGTGGTGTTGTCTATGCATGACTCTTATCAACATATTTACTATTTAATGGAGCTGGGGGCACATGCCTTTTTGTTAAAGAATGCAGAACCGGAAGAGGTGGAGGAAGCCATAAGATCGGTGATTGAACATGATTTTTACCAAAATAAAATTGTTATCGATGCGCTTCGCAAAGGCGCTATGAACAGAAAGGCGGCAGAATCTCGCCCGTCTTTCGGTGCTTCAGCCCCTTTGTCAGACCGTGAAAAAGAAATACTTCTATTGATCTGCCAAGAAATGACTATGAAAGTGATCAGTGAACGTCTTAGTTTGAGTGAGCGCACGGTACAAAACCACCGGGCTAATATGATGGATAAATTGGGCGTAAAGAATACTGTAGGTCTGGTTAAATATGCTTACGAAAATGGCATCATTCAGTAACTAGGTAATTTTACTCAAAACTATGGGTACATATACTCATATTTAGCGCTTTGTCAAAAGCAATAAGTAATTGATAATCATAATATTATACTCGTAACTTTTGATCATGAACAGATAAAACTAAATTTTATCTGGTGATCTAAGCATATCTTCATTATCCAATTATGATAGATGGATTATGAATAATACGTTACTAATAGTAAATAGATCTAAAGAACAACAACAAGCTATAGGGAAAGTATTATCATCTTTCAAAATGAAATTGCACTGCGTTGAAAATGGCAGTGAAGCGCTGGCCTTAACTAAGCGCCTTAAACCTAGGTTAATAATTAGTAGAGTGGATAACGAAGCCATGGATGGCATAACCATGGCGGATATCTTAGGAAAAGACAAGCTTTTAAAAAATACACCTATCATATTTGTGCACAAAGAATTAGATTTAAGTTTAATTGCCGCGGCAAAGCAGGTAAATTCAAAAGCCTTTTTAATAAAACCTTACCTCAACAGCTCATTAATATATGCTGTAAAAAGAGTTTTGGAGCTGAGTGAAGAGCACTCTTCAATACGTATGAATACGGCTACCAGAACTAGCTCGTATTTATATGCCTAATCACACATGAGTATGAGTAACCATAGGTTGTAAAAGTACCGACATAGTGAGCTCATGGACAGACTCATAAAAATCGCTGTTAAAGAACTAGGCCAAAAAGAAGTTTCCGGTGCTTCTCACAATGATAGAATTTTAAAGTATGCTCAAGAATCAGGGGTTCAGGGAATAAGCACGGACGAAGTGCCGTGGTGCAGTACCTTCGTGAATTGGATTGCATTTAAAGCAGGTCTAAAGCGTACGAACAAGGCCAATGCCAGGTCATGGCTTGGTATAGGCACTAATGTAGACCAGCATCCTGAACCAGGTGATGTGGTTATTTTTTGGAGAGAAAGCCGACAGTCCTGGAAAGGACATGTGGGCTTTTTCTTTGGCTTTTCGAGGGATGGTTCCAGAGTTTACTGTTTAGGCGGAAATCAAGGTAATCAAGTTTCAATTTCTGCTTACCCTTCAAATACGGTTTTGGGTTTTAGAAGACTTTCGAACAGAAGGAGGCTTCAATTACCTGATCCACCGCTGAAAAGAGGAGATGTTGGTGAATCGGTAAAGCAACTCCAACATGCACTGAAAATGGCTGGATACATACTGGGAACCACAGATGGAGTTTTTGGTCCTAAAACAGAAACTGCGGTACTGGATTTGCAATCGAATAGTGGTTTTTTAGCCATTGATGGGCAGTATGGTCCCAAAACGAGGGACTACCTTACTAATCTGCTGAGTACATAAAGGCCTTAGTTCAAAAATAGAAAACCAAGTCAAAGAGGGTAATTTTAAAGAGTCAAACGTAAAACTTTTATGGATAAAATAAGGCTTGAACTTAATTTTCTAGATCTGGAGAGGAACAAAAAAAGCTGGAAAATCTACTTCGTGCTAGCTACCGAGCTGCCAGACCACCCAAATCAAACGGCCATTACAGTGAGTGGTACCGGACGGTGAACCGATCAGAATAAGGAAACCTGCAGATAACTATGTTTCATTCGTACCGGAAGGGGACGAAGCCGAAGGACTATTTATCTTGGAACGAGCAATGCCCGTGGATTTTTCTGTGAAAGCCAGATTATGGGTTATGCATTCGAGGAAGTCAGTCCGTTCTGCAGGGGATGTATTGGGCGAAATAGGGGACTTTTTGGGAAGTCAGCAAGGTAGTGGACTCATACAGCTTTTAGGAGGAACCAATCAATGGCTGACTCTAGGCTTAAAAGGTATTGGAATAGTAGGTAGTGCGCTAAAGAAAATGAAAGACAGGCCTTTAGGCTGGGTTAATATGGACGAACACTTCAACCCTGATGGAGAAGAGGATCAAGAGCTTGAAAGGAAAAATCAATTATCTACCGGTTTTGGAGAGATAGGGTGGTCCTGGGTAGTTGACTATGAGGACTGATATTCAATAATAGTAAAAATCATGACACATGCATCTAGAAAAAAGGTAAGGGTACTCTCTATTGATGGAGGAGGCATACGTGGAATTCTACCCGGCGTGATACTTCGAAGGGTTGAAGAAAAACTAATAACAGCATCCAATGGAGAGATAAAAAGAATTGCCGATGCTTTTGACCTTATAGCAGGTACCAGCACTGGAGGTATTCTAGCATGTGCTTATTTAATACCCGAAAAAATAGGCTCTCAGACTCCCAAATTCACAGCTCAACAAGCAGTGGATTTATATTTGGAAAGAGGAGATGATATTTTTGACGTTAGCTTTAAACAGAAACTGAAAAGCCTGGGAGGTGTAATCGATGAAAAGTATGGTGCTGATGAATTAGAGGACGCATTGAAGGATAATTTCGGGGATACTAAACTGAAAGATCTTCTCAAACCATGTATTATTACTTCATACGATATTAGAAATAGGAACGCTTTCTTCTTCCGTAAACAGAGAGCCAACGATAAGGAGAATAACTTCTTAGTAAGGGATGTAGCCCGTGCAACATCAGCTGCCCCTACCTATTTTGAAACAGCAAGGGTTAAAAATGATCTTGGCAGTCCCTTTCCACTCATTGATGGAGGTGTTTTTGTCAATAACCCGGCGTTATGTGCCTATTCAGAAGCCCGTAATTTGAATTTTCCTGAGCGCGGTATTAATAAACCTACGGCCAAGGATATGGTCATAGTTTCTATTGGCACCGGGAGCATAAAGAAATCATATGAATATAAAAAAGCGAAGAATTGGGGATTAGTGGAGTGGATACAGCCAATTATCGATATAATGATGTCTGGAAATTCAGAGACGGTTGATTATCATCTAAAGCAGATTTATGATACTTTGCCCACCTCGGATAAAACGGATTATTATCGTTTAGAACCGCAACTCGGTACCGCAAGCTCAGATATGGATGATGCCTCCGTTGAAAACCTGAAAGCGCTAGAAGCGGCAGGGCAGGACTTCGTTCAAGATGATGAAAACGACAAAACATTGACGGAAATAGTGAATAAGTTGCTTTAGGTGATTTTTAAAATAGCACCCTGATCTATTCTTTACTATCTAGGACAGTACTTAATATTAACTCAGCTTCATCAAATTATTATGATCACTTAATAAGTTAACCTTTTGATAGGCAGTACGTTACTTTTGCTATAACCACTACCACTATGAATACAATAATTAAAAAACAGGCTATTCTCCAGTCGCTGGATTCTATGAATACAGCTGAAATGGAAGATGTATTGGATTACATCAAACAATTGCTTTACAACGAACAGCTTGATCGTGACTATCAGGCATTTAAAAAGAATGCCATGGATCAGATTAATGAGGCCTTACATAACGAGGAACGGCTTTCTGTTTAGAGGCTAATTGTATTGCACATAATTGCGCCATTTTTCCAGAGTCTCTATCATGTCATTTGGAAGCTCTGTAGAGAACTGCATGTGTTTTTTTGTAACCGGATGAATAAAACCGAGGGATCTGGCATGTAGCGCCTGTCTCGGTATTATCTTAAAGCAATTTTCTACAAAACCTTTGTATTTTGAAAATTGGGTACCCTTCATAATTCTATCACCGCCATAGGTAGCATCATTAAATAAAGGGTGACCAAGGTATTTCATATGGGCGCGGATTTGGTGGGTTCGTCCTGTTTCTAAATTACATTTGATCAAGCTTACATAACGGAGTTCCTCCAAAACTTCATAATGCGTAATAGCATTTCGTCCTATCGAATCATCTTCAAAGGCCATAGTAATACGTCTGTCTTTAGGGCTTCTTCCTAAATTAACATTGATTGTTCCTGAAGTAGGTTCAGGTATTCCCCATACTATAGCATAGTAAGTCCGTTCAATGCTATGATCAAAAAACTTTTTTGCCAGACCACTCATAGCCATTTCCGTCTTGGCAATGACCAATAGTCCGGACGTATCTTTATCAATACGATGAACCAACCCCGGTCGACCATCATTACCTTTCATTTCCGGTAAATTTTGAAAATGAAAAGCCAAGGCATTGACCAGTGTGCCAGACCAGTTCTGATAGGCTGGATGTACCACCATGCCCGCTTCTTTATTTACCACCAGTAGGTGCTCATCTTCAAATATTATGTTTAACGGGATATCCTCAGGCACCACTTCCGTATCGCGGGGTGGTTCCGGGAGTGCAATGATGATCTCATCATCAGGATGTACCTTGTAATTAGGCTTCACCACTTTACCGTTGACTTTTACAAAGCCATCTTTAATACCGGATTGTAGCTTGTTCCGTGTGGCGTTTGGCAAGCGATCCATCAAAAATTTGTCAATTCTTATGAGCCCTTGATTGGGGTCAGCTACTATGCGCTGGTGTTCGTAGAGATCGTCTATATAATCTGTCTGATCCACAAAAAGTATTTAAAATGAGTTAGCCCTCACGCTTCTAAAAATTCATCAACACTAACTTCTGCCTGTCTAAGTATAGCTCTTGGCGTACCTTCAGGCATATTTCCACTATGTTTGGGAATTGTTGTAAATTTTCTTGACTTCGGATTTTGCCAAATCTCATGACTTCCGGCAGCTTATCTATAAAATTGAAAATCTAACTTCTTTAATTTCTTTACGATTTCTCTGTAGAGAAAACTACAACCTGACTACTAGCGGATAGTCAAAACTATCCCCAAACTCTATTAGTTGTACAGTTTGAACTTCTCTGTCCTGTGCTTCAATTAGCTTTTTTGCTACATCTCTGGCAATTTCTAATGTTTCAGTTATTGCCCTTCCTTATGCGACAAGACCTTGAAGATTATCTGTAGTGGCTAAATAAAAGCTCTCAGGTAACCTTTCAATGTGAATATTTATTTGTCTTTCCATTATTCAAAGATCGCTATTTAAGGTGTGACCGCCAATTTAAGAATCTCCTCGGCAAAGTCAATTTTAGTAATCACCACACATATATCCCATACCTATTGGCGAACCGGCAGGAGGACTTAGAGGCTTTTTTGCTTTATATTCTTTGGGGCCATTTTGGTATTGACTAATATCCCCCATTAACCTTAAATAGTGAGCTTTTATTAATACATCGGATGAGGCTCTCGAACTCGTCCGGAACCACTGCATTAGTTCCGTTAACTTTAGGGTTACGAGAGCTTTTACCTGATGGCTGCTTGCTTCATTAGCTTCTAAATTGATAAGGTTTGATACAACTAAACTATTTACTACTCTATCAATCTCCCCATAATAACCTTCTCCAATCTTATCCTTAACGGTTTCCGAGATAAGCTTATCTAACACAGCATTGAAGTCCGGTTGTTCGTTATTTCGAGCACCATACTCGATCAGCCGCTGGGCCCGTGCCGGATTAAGGAGCAATGATAAAGTCATATTGGCTGCACTTTCAGCCGCTCCTAGTGGATCAAATGTTAATCCTGTTCGGATATTAATAATTTCACGACTTCGCGAATAGCCGATGGGTCTTGGAGGGATCATTTTGATGATCTTTTCTGGTAGTGCCAGGTGCTCGGATGAAAGAGTAGCCAACAACGCGTCCATCGCTTTCATTTGTTCTTCTTTAGGAATAAACTCTGTAATAGGCTGCCCATCTCCGCGTAATGCGTAACGGTAATTTAAACCTCCAACCAGCTTAACGGCCGCCTCGGTTTGATACCTATGGAAAAAGTACATTGGCACCAATACTTCTTCCAGCTTGGCATAAGGTACACCTTTTCTAATGTTCTTCTCTCCGAAATTATTCAAAGCTATTTTTCGTACCTCAAGTACACGCATTAACTCCTCTGATGCATTTTTACCGTTGTCCCAAAGATGGGCATAAGGATGAGCGCCACTTTGTGGCCGTGCATCTTGGTCTGAGATGAAAGTAAGTCCTTCTTTCAATGAGTTCTGGATGATCTTTTCCAATTCAGCGTCCTCATCCACACCTTTCGGGAAATCTTGATAACCATAGGCTACGCTAACTTTATCCCAGGTGCCAATCTTATCATCATAGGCATTTGATAAATCTATTTTGCCATCCTTAATTTCAGCGACAGGATGTGGATAATCCATTACAGAGGCTCG
>JBCCSU010000207.1:0-8566 GCA_039199635.1 Bacteroidota bacterium
CTAATTAATGCAATTATTCGCACAATTTAAAATAGCCCGAGATATTTAGCAGGTCTTCCATTTCAGTTAAATCACGTAGCATATTGTGTCGTTTTTCCGGGTGAATAACCTGTAATTCTGAAATCGTCACAAATTTCAGATCAGAGATCATCTGATTATCGCTGTCCATTTCAGGATCTGTACCTTTAACTAAGGTTCCCCCCACTTTTTCTACTTTAAAAAAGAGTTCTACCGCATGTAATTGATCATTTTGATATTCGTGTACAAAAAGAAGATCATGAACAGCTATTTCAAGCCCGGTTTCCTCTCTAAACTCCCTTTGTAAACATTCTTCTGTGGTTTCCCCAAACTCTAAGCCACCTCCGGGAGGTGACCATAAGCTATTCTGTTTTCCTATTCCTAGATGGTGGATTACCAACAACCTTTTCTTTTCTAGAAGTATTCCACAAACTCGCACTCGCAGCTTATGAGAATATAATTCTGATATATTGGGATTCAAACTATTTGGTTTTAGTACTTTGCTGAAATATACCACAGCCTAAGTGAAGTATGAAAGTGTATAATCCGCAATTTAAAAATAGGATATTAAAGCATCTTGAACGCCAGTATTTTATGAAGCATATTGGTTTTACCCTTGATGTCATTGAACCGGGTAGAACGGAGGGCTGGCTCCGTTTTGAGCAGATGCATCAGCAACAGACAGGTTTCGCTCATGGAGGGCTAGTGGCTACATTAGCAGATATCACAGCAGGTTTTGCTGCGGTAACTTTAGTTCCCGCGGACTGTAACGTAGTAACGGGAGAGATAAAGATCTCCTATTTAAATCCGGGAATAGGTGATAAGCTGATCGCTAAAGGGTGGGTATTGAAGCAAGGCAGGAAAATGAACTTTTGTGAGGCAGAGGTCTTTTGCGAACAGAATAATAAACAGAAGATAATAGCCAAAGCCAGTGCTTCTATGGTCACTATTTTTCCCGAAGATTTGCCCAGATAGTGCCTTTACCTTCGGATATTCTTATTAATAAACTAGCTTTTGAACCTACTGAAGGTCAGAAAGCAGCATTCAAAGCCATAGATTGGACGCTGTCACCGGGAGAACTTCCCAAAACTTTGCTTATTAAAGGATATGCCGGCACCGGAAAGACCACATTAACCAGTGTATTAGTTTCGGTACTACCCACTTTCAACTTTAAGTTCGTGCTTTTAGCGCCTACAGGCCGCGCCGCAAAAGTTTTATCTGCATATTCCAAACGAATGGCATTCACTATTCACAAGCGAATTTATAAGCAAGTAAATTCAAATGGAGGAGGCCTCTTTTTTAAGCTTCAAAAGAACTATGCAACTAACACAGTTTTTATAGTAGATGAAGCTTCAATGATTAACGATGATACGGGCTTCGGTAAGAATGGCTTGCTCAAAGACCTGATAGATTATGTATTTACAGAAACGAGTAATCGTTTGATTTTGATAGGAGACAGCGCCCAACTGCCACCTGTAGGTCAAATGATTAGTCCTGCGCTTGACTTAGCTAAGCTTCAAAATGATTTTCATATTGATGTCCGTGAGGTATCGTTAACAGAGGTGAAAAGGCAGACCGCAGACTCAGGAATACTCAATAATGCGACAGCACTTCGAAGTAACCTCCAAAAAGATAAGCTGGTGATTCAATTTAAAACATCGGCCTTCAAAGACATTTTTAGAATGACCGGAGATAGGATGGAAGATGGGATTAGGTATGCCTATGATAACTATGGAATATCTGAAAGTATCATAATCACCCGATCAAATAAGGCGGCTAACCAATACAATCAATACATTAGGAATCAAATTCATTTTTACGAATCAGAATTAGAGGCTGGTGAGTTATTAATGGTAGTAAAAAATAACTATCTATTTACACCAGATGATAAATCGGGAAGTTTCTTAGCTAATGGAGATTTTCTTGAGGTGTTGAAAGTCTCAAACCTAGAAGAGATGCATGGCTTACGGTTCGCCACACTCACTGTTAAATTAGCCGATTATCCGCATCTGGAAAGTTTTGATGCTAAGGTTATTCTAGATACTCTTCACGCCGAGGGACCGGCTTTACCCAGCGAATTAAATGAAGCTTTGTATGAAAGCGTCAAAGCGGACTATACTCATTTATCAAGTGCCAAAGAGCTCAGAGAAGCTCTGAAGGCTGACCCTTATTTAAATGCGGTGCAAATTAAATTTGCTTATGCTATCACCTGCCATAAATCACAAGGTGGTCAATGGCCCGTAGTTTTTCTGGATCAGGGATATTTGCCAGAGAACAAAATAGATAAAGATTACTTACGTTGGCTCTACACAGCGGTTACCAGAGCCACAAAACAACTGTTCCTGGTAAACTTTGATCATAAATATTTTGTTTCTTAGACTTCAGGCAAGATTTTTGTTCCATCAAAGGCGTATATTTGAGCTTATAAATAAAGTACTATGAAAAGTTTTGTAACCTTGATCTTTGGCGTGTTTATGATTTATGGAGCGCTAGCGCAAGAAGCTGCTACCACAGAGGCATCAATAGCCGGTGCAGTTATTACATTTGAAGAAGAGAAATTTGATTTTGGAGATATATCTCAGGGCGATAAGGTGGAACACATTTTTAAGTTTGAAAATACTGGGAATGAAGCCTTAATTATCACTAATGTGCAAACTACCTGTGGATGTACCGCCCCAAACTGGCCTAGGGATCCTGTGGCACCAGGCCAAGAGTCGGAAATAAAAGTAGTATTTAACAGTGCTGGTAAGATGGGCAGACAAAATAAAGTGATTACAGTTATTTCGAATGCCACCAATCCAATGGCACGGGTATCAATCGTAACCAATATTTTACCCAAAAAGACAGACTCCAAATAAGCCTACAGAGTTATTAGAGCCGGTCTAGCCGGCTTTTTTTATGCCCCAAAATAGCATGAACCATCCTGCTATTAACAGCACTCCTCCTAAAGGGGTAATAGCGCCTAATACGGTAATGTTTGTAAGGCAGAGTATATAAAGTGAACCACTGAATACGACAATACCCGTTAAATAAAACCAAAAGACTACATTGACATGTTTAAGTTGGAATCGTTCATGTATAAGGGCTAAGCCGATTAAAGCAAAAGTGTGGTAAAAGTGGTACTTCACCGCAATTTCAAATGTATCTAACCGATTATTCTCCAAGAGTAACGGCTTTAAGCCATGAGCGCCAAAAGCCCCGATCATAACCGCAAATGCTCCTAGTGCTGATGCTGTTAGTAAAACTCTCTTTGTCATAAGCCTTAATTTCTGGCTCCAAAAATAGAACTACCTAACCTGATAAGTGTGCTTCCTTCTTCCCTAGCGATATCATAATCACCACTCATGCCCATGCTTAATTCCTTCATCTCAATATGAGAGGGAAGATCCTCATCTGAGATACGATCAAAAACAGATTTCAGCTTTTTAAACTCTTGCCTTATCTTTTCTTTATTATCGGTGAATGTAGCCATACCCATCAGTCCTTTTATTTTTACATGCTTCATACTCCCAACTTCAGGATGATGAATTAACTCCATCAGTTCAGATTCATCCAGACCAAAT
Organism: Bacteroidota bacterium; assembly: GCA_039199635.1. Taxonomy (GTDB): domain Bacteria; phylum Bacteroidota; class Bacteroidia; order Cytophagales; family Cyclobacteriaceae; genus Fulvivirga. The sequence continues at coordinate 3,582 of JBCCSU010000207.1, forward strand.
TTCGTGTTCTCATCGGCAATAAATACTTGCAGCAAACAGTTGATTGTTTTTCCTACCTTATTCCCTTGCTTTTCTACTTCTTTGAGCAATTTCAAGCTGTCAATAGAATGGATAAGACTAACGAATGGAGCGATATACTTGACTTTATTACGCTGTAAATGACCTATCATGTGCCATTCAATGTCCTTAGGTAGTCCCTCGTATTTGGTAGTTAACTCCTGAACTTTGTTTTCACCGAATATTCGTTGACCTGAATCATAGGCTTCCAATATATCAGCATTTGGTTTAGTTTTACTAACTGCAACTAAACGACAATTTGACGACTGCAAATAATTTTGGAAATGCTTAATTTTACTATTTATATCCATAATCTCCCTTCTGAAGGGCAAAATAAGATATTTTAGCTGAGAGGCTATGCCTATTTTATCTACTTTATTAAGAAAGGGAATCCGGATTCGTGAAAGCCTGGAACAGGAATACTCAAATCCGTATGATCTGCAAAAGCAGGAGCTGAAAAAGCTACTGATAACCGCTAATCAAACCCTTTTCGGTAAGCATTATAATTTTAGAGACATTCTGAATGGTTATAAATATTTAGGCTCAGAATTTTTTGACCGTTTTAAGCAGAATGTACCTGTTCACGATTACAATAAAATGTATTCAGAGTGGTGGTCTTATGCTAAACAAGGAAAACTAAACGTATGCTGGCCAGGTAAGTTAAAATACTTTGCCTTAAGTTCCGGTACTTCTGAAGCATCTTCAAAGTATATTCCTATAACACGGGATATGAGAAAGGCTATTCAGAAAACTAGCATCCGTCAAATACTTACTTTGAATAAATATGACCTTCCTGATGAATTTTTCTCCGGGGGTATATTGATGCTAGGTGGTAGTACTCAACTTAACAATAGGGGTAGTTTTTTTGAAGGTGATCTTAGCGGAATCCAAGCGGCTCAACTTCCATTTTGGTTTCAGCATTTTTACAAACCAGGACGAAAAATAGCTAAAACGCGTGATTGGGATGAAAAGCTGGATGAAATCACTAGAAATGCAAAAAACTGGAATATTAACATCATCGTAGGAGTTCCTGCCTGGATCCAGATCTTAATGGAAAAAATTCTTGATCACTATCAGGTAGCTAATATTCATGAGATATGGCCTAACCTATCGGTTTATGTCCATGGGGGTGTTTCATTCGATCCCTACCGTAAGGGTTTTAAAAAATTACTTGGCCGTGAGATACATTATATTGAGACATATCTTGCTTCAGAAGGCTTTATCGCTTTTCAATATAAACCGGACCATCGAGCTATGCGCCTGGTTTTAAACAATGGTATTTTTTATGAATTTGTACCATTCGAATCGAAATATTTTGATGAGCAGGGTAATGTAAAACCAGACGCACCTACACTTATGATCGATGAGGTGGAGGATACCAAGGAATATTCATTGCTCATTTCCACTTGCGCCGGTGCGTGGCGGTATATGATTGGAGATGTAGTGAAAGTGGTCAATAAGAAAGAGGCTGAGATAGTGATTACAGGTAGGACTAAGCATTTCTTGAGCCTTTGCGGAGAGCATTTGAGCATTAATAATATGAACAAAGCCATAGAGCTCGTGGCCGATGATCTTAATATTAATATATCTGAATTTACGGTGGCTGGTATACCCCACGGATCATTATTCGCTCATCATTGGTATATAGGAACGGATGATCTGGTAAATGCCACCGAGCTTAAAGTGAAGTTAGATAACTGTCTGAAGAGTTTGAATGATGACTATGCCGTTGAGCGAAGTGCTGCTTTACGTGAGGTATTTGTAAGTATTCTACCGTTACAAACCTTCTATAAATACATGGAAAAGAAAGGTAAAGTAGGTGGGCAAAATAAATTTCCTAGAGTGATAAAAGATAAACAGCTGGAAGATTGGAAATCCTTTTTAGATCTGGTTCAATAATTCAATTCTACGTTCTCGCTACAGCTCTTTATTAAATCAGGTCAAGTCCTTCTCGGGGCTTCACAAAAGATTGATGGCTAATTTTATTCATTTCTTTTTTTAATGTTAACCTTTGTTTTTTAGACACGACGGCCGTTTCTATCAATAGAAATTCAGCTTATATGTATGTTCTTAAGGGATTTATGTTGGGATTGCTGCTCTCGGTACTTATTGGACCCGTATTTTTCACTCTTCTACAAACGAGTATTCAAGATGGTTTCAAAAATGCAATACGGGTAGCTTTAGGGGTTAGTTTAGGAGATATTCTATACATTGGTCTAGCCTACCTGGGCTTCGGTATAATTTTAGAAAAGCTTGAATTGCAAGAATACTTGGCCTTTGGAGGAGGGCTTATTCTAATGCTATTTGGAGTAGTTAATCTGATCAAAAAGCCCGGTGTTCAAACTTCCAGTGTTAACAAGAAAAAACGAGTTCATCGGTTTGTTTTGAGAGGCTTTTTAGTCAATGGTCTTAGCCCTTTTGTGTTAGTATTTTGGTTAGGAACCATGAGTCTGGCCACCGTAGAATATGGCTATGTTGGTCATCAGCTTCTTTTATTCTTTTTAGCGGTTATTGTGGCGGTATTTTCCATGGATTGTTTAAAAGCCTATTTGGCACATAAGTTAAGTGCTGTACTCACTCCCAGATTAATGAAGGTTGTAAATGTAGTTGTGGGTATTACATTGATACTCTTCGGGATTAGAATGCTATTTTACTCGTGGTAGCATTTTAATCTTGCAATACATTGGTAATAAAAGTAGACTTAGTAAATAGCCACACCAGAAGAAAGACCAAAGCCCACATTAGATAGTTTCTGTAATAATCCTGGGTGTCTTTGTATCTTGTTTCCTGTATCTCAGCTTTCTCGTAGGTATCGATAAGTTTAAATACTTTTTCCAGTGCCTCATTATCGCCAACTCTAAAAAACTCGCCCTCGCCAATTTTAGCAATTTCCCGAAGTGTAGTTTCATCCATGGTATTGTCTACCATTCTGGGTCTGCCGAAAAAGTCTTTTCCAAACGGTACTTTTCCTTCCTTGCCAATGGCAATAGAATACATTTTTATATCATACGCTGTAGCTAGGTTTGCGGCAGTGATCGGGTCAATATTACCGGCCGTATTATCGCCATCACTCAAAAGAATCAGTACTTTGGATTTTGAATCCGATTCCCGCATCCGGTTAGTAGCTACGGCTAATGCGCTACCTATAGCTGTGCCTCTGTTTTCAATCATTTCAAATTCTATATCTTCAATGTATGATTTTAGTAAATCATAGTCTGTAGTAAGCGGCGATAGAGAGTAAGCATCACCTGAAAATATTACGATACCTATACGATCCTGAAAACGTCCATCTATAAAATCATTCGCCACTTCTTTGGCGGCTTCCAGTCGGTTTGGTTTGAAGTCTTCTATCTGCATAGACTGAGAAATATCCATTACTAACATAATATCAATGCCTTCCGTCCATTGCTCTATTTTTTCATTGGTTTTTTGCGGCCGGGCAATAGCTATCACCATAAGCGCAAATACCAGTCCCAGAAGTAGGTCCGGGATCATTCTTGCCAGATTAGTAGGGTCAGTACTTAATTGGCTCTTGGGTACGGCTATGGGTAGCTTTTGACTTAGAAGATAACGTAATACCCACCTTAATATAATAAAAACCGGAATTAGGATAAGCGCATAGAGAGCCAGTCTGTTTTCCCAGGTAAAGTTTTTAAAGGTGGAAAGAAAAAACCAGTCCATTGAGTACCAGGGCAGATCCGCGTAAAGTTGGTCATCCATTCTTCACCTCCTCTACTTTACTTTGATATTGCTGTTGCGAAAAGCTTTTTAGCTCTTGAAAATTATGGGACAGCTCAGCTTTTCTATCCGCGGCATAAAGCACACGATCTATACCCTTTAACGCCTTTTCAATTTGATCAAATTTATAATTGGTCACAATTTCTTTGGTAGTAGACTTGGTGTAGGGTCTGTTCTCCAGTTTTTCAAGATACTTTTTCCAAGTGGATAGGATAGCTTCAGCCTTCTCTTTGTCATTTTTATTGCTATCGGTGATCGACTCAAAATAGTTGATAAACTGCCGGTGGCTTTTGTGAAGTCTTCTCAGCACAAAGGACTTCTTGATAGATTTGCCAAAAACCAAAATAATGATAACGACAATAATCACTAAGATCACTGCTCCAATGACAAAATAGGGATAGTTAAATGCGAAATTTACCCGCTTATAAGTGGTGTTTTCTTTTAATGGAATATTTTCAGCCGTAACTGAATCAGGAATCTCCGTTACTATATGTTTAAAATAAATAGAATCCCGGGCGGTGGAATAAGTGATACTGTCCCCTGATACGAGTTGATATACTGGCATCTTAAAAAACTGTACGCTATCTATTTCAAAGCTTGTGAGATAATAAATAGCGCTGTCATAACTGGTGTCTTCAATGGTTTTAGTTGGTGCATACCATTTATCCTCTAATTCGTAAGGGCGAGTATTAAACAGTGAATCAGGAAAAATAATATCCGTATTGGCTGGATAGCTGGCTGTTAGAATGTAGGGAGTAGGTATACCTAATTTTATGCTATCTTCCAGGAAATAGCCCTTCACCTGTATCTCCTGAGCGAGAGAAATACTAGTTGATAAAGCAAATAATAAGCTGAACCAAACCTTTCTAAACACTTTTTAAAGACTTATTTCTCACTTTGAATAACTTAAGCAGTTTGGGCACATAGTCCTCTTCCGTATCTACGGAGATGAAATTAATCTGGTGCTTTTTGGCAAAAGTCGCCAGGTTTTCTTCGTTATCAGCATAGTTCTGCTTGAGTTTAGAACGGAAAGTTCCAAATGAAGTGTTCACCCAAATCGTTTTTTTGCTTTCTTTATCAAAAACAGGAACGATACCTAATTTTGGTAATTTGGTTTCGCGCCGGTCAGTTATTCTGATCATCACCAAATCATGTTTTTTAGCTAAGCCTTTGAGGTTGTGAAAATAACC
>JBCCSU010000208.1:0-8555 GCA_039199635.1 Bacteroidota bacterium
GGTACCACAAACCGTTGATAGCTACATACACCGCATAGGTAGAACCGGAAGGGCAGGAAAGAAGGGGAAAGCATTCACCTTTGTGAACTGAAAGATGAATTTACCACAGATTGATCTGTGTTGAAGATTAATAATTATTATAAACAATACAATGAAAAAAGGAACAGTAAAATTTTTTAATGACACCAAAGGTTTTGGTTTTATTAAGCCAGAAGATGGCGGTGATGACGTATTTGTACACATGAGCGGTCTTGTTGATGAGATCAAAGAGAACGACAATGTTCAATACGAAGTAGAACAAGGTAGAAAAGGCCTTAACGCAGTGAATGTAGAAATAGTAGACTAATTATATACTTTACCGCAATACAAAAACGCAACTCATTTGATGGGTTGCGTTTTTTATTTGATTAATGACAGTAGAGATTATTGCTCAGTGAATGTAAAATGGCTTAGAATCGGAGATTTTAAGATCATACTTTTAACAATATTTTAAATACTTTGGTGAGTTATACAGGTTCATTTACAGCTTATCAAACCGGAGCGGCGCTTATGCGCTGAACGGACTAAATGATTATTTGCGGATGACAAATAATGATGCAAACAAAGCCATTTATTTCTTACACTTCCTGGCAAAAGATGAAATACCTCATGATGAAGTTCAAGACCTGTGTTTTGCCCTGCATAAACTTGGAGAATGCTTCCATCAGGCTTGAGGAAAACAAAGTGCATGTATAAGAAACCCAAATAACTAATGAAACCGTTATCTTTAACAAAGAAAAATTAACTATGGTTACTGTAATCAAAAAAGGAACAGGTAAAGAAATCATCAACAAACTTTTGAAAGAAGCCCTTAAAACCAAAGGCGTAGATACCCGCAAATATTGCGGAGTTATCAAGCTGAAAGAAGACCCTTTAATGATCCAGAAGCGCATGCGGGATGAATGGGAATTAGATACCAATATCGTGCTTTATCTCTTGTCAGGAGATGAAGTTTTATCCAATTTACTCTACAATCGAAAGCTTTACCTATCCTTCGTTACCCAACTGGAATTATATTAGGGTATCAGGGCATCACAAAACAGGAAGAGCAATAAGTTAAACGTTTTTTAGAGGACTGTATTATCATTGATATCAATAACCAGATCAAAGAGGAAGTGATTAACATTAAGCAATCTGAAAAGATCAAACTACTTGATAGCATCATTTTAGCCGCTTCTAAATACCTGAATATCCCGTAATAAGCGCAGACAGTGATTTTGGCAAAGGCGAGGAAGTGAATGTGATTTGTTACAAAAAAGAATAGCCTCTAAAAAGCATAGTAGTCGCACCGCTCTGGTTGAATAATTTTGGTTCCGCCTACATGTGGTCGGTCTTCACCAATGCTTAGAAATAAGGTGCAGCTGCGGTACTCGTCTGGTTCTGTGTTCCGTAAAAAGCAAGGGTATATAAAAACCTCCCGACCAATCGGCCTTGTTTTTTACTCCGCTTGCCCGTCCTGTGTTCCTCGCCACGGCTGTTCCCTTTTACTTTTTGATTTATTAATGAGCCTATGGCAAGTAGGCAAAAAAGTAAACCATAGCCAGTGTTATTGTTCGCTTTTGTAAAGCGTACTATTAGTAGCCGTTGTTATAGTATCAAGCCGTTCCAAACCGGTCTAAATTCATTTCCTGACCATTTTTAGTATCCCGTATCCAGAATAAAGCACACAACCACTAAATCAGGATCAAAGTCAAAAACCAATCGCAACATCATCGCCCCTAGGATCCGCACCGCCTTCTAACCGTCCATCAGGAAGTACTAAAATAGCGTCTACGCGACCTATCTGGCCTCTATTAGCGAGTTCGTGGCCCATGTTTGCCAATTTAGTGCTATCCTCGGAGGAGATAACGTTTTCTTCATGAAAGATCTTATCTGGTTTCCACTGATGGTGAACGCGACCGGAGTTTACAGCTTCCTGCATACCCATGCCATGTTCCACTACATTTAAAATTGTTTGAAATACAGAGGTTATGATAGTACTTCCCCCGGGTGTACCCACCACCATAAAAAGCTGATTGTTTTTCTCAATAATGGTAGGTGTCATGGAGCTAAGCATTCGCTTTCCAGGCGCTATGGCATTGGCTTTGCCACCAATAAGACCATAATAATTCGGTACCCCCGGTTTCAGACTGAAATCATCCATTTCGTTGTTCAAAAGAAAGCCGGCACCAGCTACCACTACCTTAGAGCCATAACTCCCATTTAAAGTAGTAGTTACAGCCACCGCGTTCCCAAAAGGATCTACAATGGAAAAATGGGTAGTTTGCTCAGATTCCCCGCTACCAAAAACGCCAGCTGCAATTGAATCGCTCGGTGTTTTTGAGGTAGGAGAGAAGGTTTGCATACTTTCCGCTAGATAAGAGGAGTCCAATAGATGCATAATGGGCACTTCGTAAAAATCAGCATCGCCTAAGTGTGTGGCGCGGTCGGCATAGACTCTACGTTCGGCTTCTGTCATTAAATGTATTGCTTCCGCTGAGTTGTGTTTTTTAATCTGATAACCCTCAACGGATTTTAATAACTGCATAAGCGCTATCCCTCCGCTGGATGGAGGTGCCATAGACACTACCTTGTATTCTTTATATTGACCTACAATCGGCTCTCTCCAAACGGCCTCATAACTTTTTAGATCTTGATACGATATTATTCCGTTACCACGTTCCATTTCATCTACGATGAATTCGGCTGTTTTACCTTCATAGAACCCAGCCTTACCGTAATCCCTGATCCTTTCCAGGGTTTGTCCAAGCTCCGTGAAAAAAATGGAATCGCCTGGCTGCCAGTCATGGATCAAAAAATCTGGAACTATTGTGTTATAGGTTTTGAAGCTTTTTTGATTTCGGTTTAGTCCATTAGCCTCTTTTTCTGTGAGCAAAAATCCGTTTAGGGCAAGATCTACCGCCGGCTGTATCAAACTGCTCCAGGGTAAGGAGCCATATTGGTTGTGTGCCGCTACCATACCGGCTACGGAACCCGGTACGCCACTGGCCAAATGTCCGCGTGTACTTAAATTTTCAATCACATTTCCTACAGAATCTAAATACATAGTTTCACTTGAAGATTGCGGTGCTTTTTCCCTGAAATCCAGTGTCTTAAAGATTCCATCTTTGGTTCGTATAACCATAAATCCGCCACCTCCTAGATTACCAGCGGCGGGATAGACCACGGCCAAAGCAAATTGAGTGGCAATAGCCGCATCTACAGCGTTTCCGCCTTGCTTTAAGATGTTTGATCCTACATTTGAGGCTAACGGATGAGCACTAACCACCATGGCATTTTCAGTAACTAGCCCAATTTGACGATCTGCCTTGTTAGTGGAAGAGTTACAGGCGGATAGGAGTGCTGTAAGCAGTATTACGTTGAAAGTCTTCATGAAAAGTTCTTGGTTCGAGGTTAATTGAAATGATAGTTGGTTTGCCATGATTTAAATATTAAATTTACTTAAGTAAACTTAATGGATTTGGTTACTCTACGTCAGCAAAAGTCGGCACGATTAAAGCTCCAAATTTTAGAGGCCTCAATATCATTAGTAGGTGCTGCCTCTTTTGAAGAACTCTATGTAGATGCCATTTGCGAGCGTGTAAAAGTCTCCAAAGTAACACTTTTCAAGTATTTCCCTCAAAAAGATGATATCCTTTTATATTACCTGCGGGTGTGGCTGCTTCATCGCGCCGTAGAGCTATCAAAAAATAATAAGATAGGATTGAAAGGATTACAATATTTACAGGAGAAGCTATGTGAGGCGTATGCCAATCATCCTGGTGTAATTCTAGGTTTGGTGAGCTATCTAACCAGTGTTAAGCGTCCCCCGAGTCCAGTGTCTTTAAAAGCCGCTGAGCGCCAGCAGCTATACAGTGCGGAAGAACTTAAAAGCGTTGAAATCAGATCACTTCATCAGTTGATTGAAAATTTTGTTCTTGAAGCTATTTTCAATCGTGAAATAACCAAGAGATCTGATACTAAGGAAATAGCAGATCTATTTCAATCCATTCTATACGGCACCTTTGTAACCGCACATTTAAATCAAATTACACCGATTAAGATCTTCATGAAGCGCAACATAGACCTGGTGATGGATGGTTTAAGATAATCATACCATCATTAAAAAATCTTGCCCTTCAAGATAATCCCTCTCCGTAAGAAAAATCTTGATTTTCATTTTACCTATTCTATCACTAACGTAAGACAGAATAAAAGGACCGTTACTCTGCGCGTTAGGTACATCTTTATAGTAAGCGAATTGGGGGTGTGAAGTAGGTTTCACATCGATGAATCGATCAATACTTAACCCATAGTTAATAAGGGGTTTAACACGATGGTTAACGGTTCTACCTGAGCCAAAGATCCATACAGGCCGATCAAGATTTTTTCTTCGATACCATTGACTAAAGTAGCGCGCCTTTATTCTGCTAAAATGCTCATGGGAATAGTTTGTAGAAATGCGACTTAGCCTATTGGGGGAGTCATACCATTCCAATAAGACCTCAGGAAGCTTAGCCATGCATACTCCGTTTTGAAGCCATTTAAGCCATAGTTCAAAATCTTCGGGAACTGCCTCTTCAGTGTAACCCCCATACTTATTAAAAGTAGACTTCCGAAACATTACGCTAGGATGTGCAAAAGGAGCTTCTTGATAACGAGCCAAGTAAATGCTGCTACTGGTTATAAGTTGATTTATCCAATTTACATAGTGCTCATAACCCTCTCTGCCAGGTGCGCCGATGTGCTTTACCTGACAAGCCACCAAATCAATTTCAGAATGGTCTCGTAGGTAAGCAACTTGGTTTTTAAGTCGCTCAGGAAGGCTAATATCATCGGCATCCATTCTGGCTATGTAGGTACCTCTAGCCATCTTAACACCAAAGTTGAGTGCCTTGGCTACACCGGATCGAGGAATGGTATAGGTTTTTACCTTAGAATCTTTAATGGAATTAATCACGTTCAGAGTTCGGTCAGAAGAACCATCATTAACAATGACGAGCTCCCAATGGGGGTACGTTTGAGCTAATATAGATCTAACGGCCCTTAATATGGTTTTTTCACCGTTGTAAACGGGTAATAGTATGGAAACCAGGGGATTACTTTCCTTTTCCAAGCTGTTTTATGAAAGTCATAAAAGTCTGACGCTCTTTTGAAGATGTGAGTAGACTTTTTAGTGTACCGAAAAAAGTATCTGCTTTCGAGGGTTTTACTTCTTCTGACGTTGAAAGCTGATCATTTAGCTCTTTTTTGGGTTCATCGACATATTTATTATCGCTTTCAAGCTTTTTAGGGTCATAAAGAGGATCTAGTTCATCAGCGCGGCTAAAACTCGTTTTAGAGCGTTCTTTATAGCCTAATTTTTCCTCAACCAGTCCTTTATTATTATGAGAAATGGCATCGTCCGGATCGAGTGCTATGGCCTTTTCGTAATCCTCAAGGGCACCTTTTAGATCACCATAATGATCTTTAATAAAGGCTCTACTAGCATACCGGAAAGGCTTTTGAGGTTCTAATTCTACCGCTTTATCCAGATCTGCCAATGCTAGGCCTCGCTGCTTAGCCAGGTGATAGGCTACACCACGTTCACTGTAATAAAAAGCTACCTTGGGCTGTAAATTAATGAGACCACTGAAATCTTCTATGGCCTGATCTAACTTTCCTAGTTTAAAATAGGCTTTGGCACGATTGTAACGTGCATCAAGGTGGCTGACCTCAAGCTGCAGAACTCTGTCAAAAAATTCTATCCCTTTTTCAAATTTGTTCTCTTTGCACGCACTAACCCCTTTATCGAAATACGCCTGTACTGTCTGGCTCATTAGTCACTTCTTCTAAATCTTCTTTTTGAACCTCATCCTTCACTTTTTTCGGCTTTTGCCTCTTAGCTTTTGCCGGTTTTACATCCTTTGATTCTTTAAGAATTTTCATCCTTACGTACTTGGTTCGCTTCTTCCGCTTATCCTTTTTACGATTATAGGGACGTTTGTGACTGACAGGTTTTACGTGTTTAACAGTGATGTACTTATTACGGTTACAGCCGAGTGTAATAAATAACAGAAACAGAATAAGTAGAAAAGGTTTCTTCATTTTACAGCAACGTAAATAAACTGCTTTTATTCAAATTTCAATCTATGCGCGCTTAGCTTTCTCCCAAACTGCGGATTGCTGGCCTCGGATATATTTGAAAAAACCTTGATATACAGCCCAATTCATGAAAGTAAAATAATAGGGTATAAAGATGGATTTGAACCTTACTTTTTTACCCTGAAGTAGATACCCCAAGAAGGATAGGAGATAGAAACCTATTTGAGCGTATAGTATTACATTGTAAATGATATGAGTATCGTATAAAAATACATTGAAGACTAAAACTATTGGAAGAAGGAGAGGGGTCAGCGTCCAGCGAAGCACTCTATGAGAAACATATTGAAAAGTAATTATTCCATATTTGAAAAAATTAAGTAAACCTGACAGTTTAACAATGGATTGTATTCCTCCTGCCGCTATTCTTACCTTTCGCTTTTCCTCTTCTTTCACAGAGGCAGAGCCGGTTTCCATGGCATAGGCTCCAGGTTCATACACGGTTCTATAGCCTTTTTGCACAATGCGCATTGATAAATAAAAATCTTCGATGATAATGGAATGGTCTACTTTTTCAAAAAGCTCAGTTCTTACTGAAAATAACTCTCCTGCTGCACCCACCACCGTACATAGTTCAGAATCCATTTTCTTAAGGGCAGATTCATATTTCCAATAGGCACCTTCCCCCGAGCTGGCAGCGTTTTCCTTATCACCCTGGTAAATAGTTTTTTCACCTGCTACGGCTCCCACTTTTTCGTCTTTGTAATGTCTTACAAGATTAAACATTGCATGTTCGTTTAAATATGTATTAGCATCACAAAATGCAACGATGGGTGTTTTAACATGGTCCATCACTCTATTCACCGCAGCTAACTTACCCGCCCGTTCATTTTTATGGAATACTTCTATCCCTTCGTATTGTTTAAGTAAGGCATCGGAGCCGTCATTTGAACCATCAGTAACAAAAATGATCTTTAATCGATCTTTCGGATACTTTAGTTCCAGCGTATTTTTGACTTTTTCATGAAGCAGATCAGCCTCATTGTAACACGCTATGATCAACGATACGGAAGGTAGATCTTCAAACGCATAAATATTTGGATTTCTCGGATTAATTAAACGCTTAAAGCGAATAAGTACAGCCAAAACCAGCCCGTACCCAATATAGGTATAGAAGATAATGAATAGCGCTCCCCAGAAAGCGAGAATAGTATAATTCATAGTTTAAATCAAACAAGAGCGCAAGCTAATAATAGCAAATTAGAAATGTAAGTTTAAAATCAGGATATTACTTATTCTTTCTAAATTTGCAGGAGTTTGTAGAAAGGAACGTCATTATCGTTTACCTATTGGCTTTAATCAGGATGTAAGATGTTGGCGCTTTTAAAAAGAATTGTTTATAGTAATGGTTAGATCCCTATTGCTACTATGCTTGTTATGGGTAGGTCTTGGATATAATTTAAAATTATATGCCCAGGTTCCGCCTACATTTACTTCCACGCCAATAGAAACAGGTGTTTTCGGTGATGCTTATTCATATCCAATTGAAACGGATGATGCCGATGATGATGCGATTGATCTTTTAATAGCAGGGACACTACCGGCTAACTTAACTTTTACTGATAATGGGGACGGTACTGCTCTCATCTCAGGTACTTTGCTACAAACCGGATCCTTTCCTATTACAATTACAGCCCAGGAAACCACGGGAGCCCTACAATCAGCTGATCTGGTATTTACCATTACCGTTAGTAAACGTACGCTTACGGTCACCGCGGATGATGCAAGTCGACCTTATGGATCCGCCAATCCAATTTTTAGTTTGTCCTACGGCGGTTTTGTAAATGGTGATAATAGTGCTGACCTGGATACTCCACCGACAGCTTCTACCACCGCCTCGATCGCTTCTGATGCGGGTACCTATATTATAACGGCATCAGGAGGTAGTGATAACAATTATGATTTTACTTATCAACCGGGTACTTTAACTATCACGCAGGCTGCGCTTACCGCTACGGCAGAAGATAAGAACAGGCTATACGGAGCAATGAACCCAGCCTTAACCATTATTTACACCGGTTTTCTAAATGGAGACGATGCATCAGCCATTACACCTCCATCCATCAGTACTACGGCCGTGCCTGGTAGTGATGCTGGTAGCTACCCTATAAATTTATCCGGTGGTAGTGCTATAAACTACATCCTGAATTTGGTTAACGGCACGCTCGTGGTAGGTCAGGCCACCCTTACGGCTACAGCTGATGATGTACTCCGTACTTACGGATCGCCTAATCCGGTTTTAAGCATTTCTTACATTGGCTTTGTAAACGGAGATGATGCCTCCTCATTAGACGCGGCACCCATTGCTTCTACGTCAGCCACCATCACCTCTGATGTGGGCACCTATCCGATAACGTTATCTGGTGGTACTGATACTAATTATAACCTGATCAACC
>JBCCSU010000209.1:0-8546 GCA_039199635.1 Bacteroidota bacterium
AGCATCATAGAAAGCCCTCCGATCACAGCGATGACAATTTTATAGTTGAATAAGAATTTAATTCTTTCTTGAAACCTATCCACTTTCAGTGGATAGTGGTTTAGTTTTTGCAATCGATCAATAACGAACCAAAAAAATCTTGCCCGTTACAGGGTCTTCCGAGAATGTCTACCATTATTAATCTGTGTATTATCATCAGGGACTTGAGTTATTAGCGTGCAACTAGCCTAGCACTACCACGACTGTGTAACGGGCGAATTAAATTTCAAGTGAGTCTTACGATAAGTACGGTTTGAATCGAAACACCGTCTACCACTACAGTATCATGAATAACATGATTAGGGTTGTTTTTCATGTAATTGATATTTGTACCCGAAATAAACTCGTTCCTATAAAAAAGATTATCTTACTCCTTATCAGTGGATTTTTGATTTTGCTCGAACTGCACAGATAAACTCGAAGCACGTTGTTCCAGATCTTTGATTAGTTGAGTTTCCAAAGGAGTTTCTTTAATGACGTTGTAAGAATTCCAGAAATCCTCATTGTATGGATAATCCTTGCTCACCAATGATTTTCCAATTCTGGTAGCCTCATTACGCTCTATCACGGTAGGGTCCTCCCAGTTGATATCGTTGATAATAAAGTCTTGTATAATGCCGAATTGAGCTAATAACTTATCTTCATGGTGATATTCATGAGAGGCATCCACCCGAATATATGTGGGATGGTATTTGTTATCTATCTTATTGAAATCGACGGTTACGTGCCGCGTTTTAAAATGTACATTAAGCGGCAAAGAGTCGCCTTGCATCTCCCAGTGTTTAGCTCCATCTATAGCTTCATCAAAATTCTCTTCCACCCTTACTACAGCATAAGTGCCATTTTGAATATAATAAGTAGTTTTCCAAAAGTCGGTATTGTCAGTTTCAACGACAAAAGCACTTTTTCCCAGTACCGAAGCCATACCTACACGTTTAAATTCATCTTTTTTGGCGCTTTTCTCTAGTGACCGGGAGTCATAAGGTATCGGGTTTAGCCTCCATGAATGCATCATCAAATTGTCTTGCTGCCACCAGCTGTTAAAAGGGTGCTTGTAAACCAGACTTCTTCTCAATTGATTTACTCTCACTTTGGTTCGTAGGGGAGACTTACGCTTTTTAACGTTGTATTCATCATAAATTGTTAGCGCAGCCTCCACTAAGGAGACATAAGCACCATCAAGCAGTTGCCGTTCACGATAGAACACTTCCATAGAAGCAGGATCTGACGGATGGTTTTCTTTCATTTTTTGCAAAGCCAAATGCATAATTTCACTGGCCGTCAGGCTATCAGTAACTACTACACCGTCTAGTATCTTTTCACTTTGGATCAACTTAACTACCAATGGATCAGGTTTTGATAGACTTTCAACAGATATTTTTTTGACGTTGTAGCCTATAGATGAAAAAATAATTGAGTCAGACGAAAAAAACCTGGGTAACTTGATGGTAAAATAGCCATCAAGATTAGTTACAGTTGAAAGTGGAGAGTGTTGAAGCCCAACCGAAGCAAATCCAACCCCAGTGCCGGATTCTCTGTCCTCTACTCTTCCGGACAAGGTGATTGTTCCCTGACCCCAAAGTAGGTTGGATACCAATAACACACTAAACAGTGAAGCAATATATTTATTCATTTTTCAGCACTTTAGATGGACTTGTGTTGGCCGCTTTAATTACGTGGAAGGACATAGTAAGCAGGGCAACTGTCAAGACAACAGCCATCGAAACCAAGAAAATATCCAACGACATCGGTGTTCGGTAAACGAAATTGGACAACCAGTTATTCATAAATAGAACAGCAAGTGGAATGGCCAAAAGCGAGGCAAACAGGATCAGAACGATGAAATCTTTGGTCAATAGAAGCCATAGCTGACCCATTTTGGCGCCTAAGACTTTTCTTATGCCCACTTCTTGTATCCGATTAGCTGTAGACAGCCCGATCAATCCAAATAAACCCAGGCAGGCTATACTTACGGCTATAAGCACGAAGTAGTTGAACAGCGTGCGCATGGTTTGTTCGCTTTTGTACTGCCTTTGTACGTATTGATCTAAAAATTGAAATTCAAAAGGTTGATCGCTCAGTACGGATTTCCAGTGTCTTTCCAGTTCCTCGGTGTTTGACAACCAGTTTTTGGTATCTATTTTTATCATCAACTTATCCGGGTATCGACTATCCGGAAAAATTAGCATAGGTTCCACGGGGTCACGTAGTGATTTGAAGTGGAAATCCTCAATAACACCGATTACTCTCGACTCAATGCCACTTTCATAGGTTACATACTGTTCCAGTGGATTTTTCCACCCTAGCTTGTTCACCAGGGCTTGGTTTACAATAACTACGTCATATGCACCCTTCGTTTCTTCAGGCTTAAAAAAGCGCCCTTCAGCAAGCTTGAGGTCCAGTGTGTTTAAATAGCCCTCATCTACTTCTACATTATTGATAGGTACGGTTTGCCATTTACCTTTTGATCGAACTTCGTAGGCATCAACATCCGTATCGTTCGTAGGCCAGGAATTATAACCTACTGCGGATACTGCCTGTACAAAGGAGTAATCGGCTAACGACTTTTTTAGACCTGTAATATCACTTAGAAGGGTTTTATCTTTGGGTACATTTATGATCAGCACCTGTGTATTAGTATTGCCACTACTTTTTTCCTGGATGAGGTCCATTTGTCTGGAAATTAAGAAGGTGGCTATGATCAAAACCATTGAGGTCGTAAATTGAAATACGATAAGCGATTTTCTTAACCAGGATTTAGTGTCTACGGATAAGTTTCCCTTAAGCGATTTGATAGGATTTGCATTTGCTAGGTAAAATGCGGGATAGCTACCGGAGAGCAAGGACGTACCTATTGTAGTTATCAATAAATAAATGATAACCGTGGGGGAGAAGAGGCCAGTCCATTCCATCTGTTTATCTGTCAATACGTTTAAGTATGGTAAACAATAGATAACAACTCCAACAGCTAAAAAAAGGCTGACAAAACAGAGAATCAGCGATCTAAGTAAGAATTGTGCCCTCAGTTGATGATTTTGAGCACCTATGGCTTTTCTTATCCCTACTTCAGTTTGTTTTTGAGAAATACTTGCTAACGATAAATTGAGATGATTAATGGAGGCTATGATAAGAATGAGCAGCGCTACAACCGTAAAGAGATAAAGGTTCGCCTTACTGCTCTTAGGGGTGTCAAAGAGTTTGGCAGATCCGAAATGAACATCCGGCAGTGCTTCCATATGATATTGACCCTTTGTATTGTAATCGTCAAACTCTATTTGAACTGATTCTGCGAAGGTTTTATCCAACTTCGGCTGAAAGTCCTCTGGCGCTATTTCATTTTTGAACAGTACATAGTTAAAAGTCCATTCAGTGATTTTATCCATGCCGATGATAGCATCAAATTTCAAGTCGGTGTGGGCTGGAAGGTCTCGAATTATACCCACTATCGTGTGCTCCCGGCCGTTCACACTAAGCGTTTGATTCATAGCATCAGATACATCTTCAAAGTACTTTTTAGCAATACTTGTAGTCAATACGATAGTCTTAGCGCTAAAAGAAGAAGGTTTTCCGTGAGTGAAGTGGTATGGGAACACCTTGAAGTAGTTCGTGTCAGCCAAAAAGAACAACTCTTCATTAAAAGTTAGTTCACCTGACGAAATTATGTTGGTTTCGTTGACCAAGGCAGTGTAGGATTCAACTTCAGGATATTGCGCTTTAAGCAAAGGTCCAACAGAAGGCTCGCTCCAGGCGGAATGTTCACTAGAGGTTTCTGATTCAAAGCTCATGGTGATCCGGTAAATTCGCTGAGCATTAGGTAAGTAGGTATCGTATTTTAGCTCATCATTAACGTATAAACTGATGAGGATAAAAGCTGAAAGTCCCAAAGCAAGGCCTAAAATAGAGACCGAAGAATTGACCTTTTCTTTGGCAAGGCTTCTGTACGAAGTTTTGAAATAGTTAGACCACATAAAGACGGTGGATGGATTTAGGCTATTTTGATTACCCTTAAGCGTGTAAGGTTTAATAAATCGTAACACATCCCAGATGTACAATATTTTAGCCTTGAATCGACCTGATTTATTCACCCGTTTTGAAAAACGCTCGTAAAGGTCACCTTGTAGATCTTCTACGAGCAGCGGGTCACAATACCATTCCAGTAAACGATCGGCCCAGGCTGGAGGCTGGTTATTATTTTTGGTCATGTCTTATCAAATACAAATTTTGGAATCATACCCCAAAGCTCATTACGCTGATTCCTACTTTTAATTAAAGCCTCTTTGCCGGCTGCGGATACTTTAAATATTCGTTTTCTACGACCACCACGCTCTTTCGTAGCTCCACCCATTTCAGACTGCACAAAACCTTTTTTCTCCATGCGGTCCAGTGATGAATGAACTACGCCGAAGGTGATATTACGTTGAGTTATTCGGTTTATTTCATCGGTAATGGCCAGGCTGTAAGCTTCTTCTTGCATAGCTGCAACAGCTAAAAGCACGAGCTCCTCAAATTCTCCAAGGTTAGTACCTTTCATTCCTATTAGTTAATGTTTTGCATAACTAATATACGCCGGGTTTATTAATATGTTATGCAAAATGTTAACTAATTGAAAATATTATTAGCCATCAAAACAAAAATGACTTGATCTTAATTATAAATAGGAGTGACCAATGTTCTGTTTTCATAGTATGCAAAGACTACCAATACTCGTTATTTTACTTGGGTTTATTTCTTGTGGAAAAAACAATGAAACCCAAAAGCAACGCTTTTTATTGCGTGGAAATGAGGCACTAAAGCAGCAAAATTACAGAGAATCCGAGCGCTTTTATAAAGAGGCAATTGCGCTTGACTCCTGCTATGTACCTGCCATCAATAACCTGGGCATTCTTGCTTATCAGTCTTCGCGATATGGCGAAGCGGTGATGCACTATGACCGTGCCATTAGCTGTGACCCCACTTTTATGGATGCCCAAATTAATCGGGCTAATGCCTTTTATGAGCTAAACGAGCTTTTCAGAGCGCTTGATGACCTTGCTTATGTAGAACAAAAGCTTCCGGATACATCTTATGTACATTTTATGAAGGGCTTGGTGCTCACTAAAATGCGAAAATTTGACGAGGCTCTTACCGCGTTTGATCGGGCCGTAGCATTAGACAGTGGAAACGCAGAGGTTTGGGTGAATCGTGGGTCGGTCTATTATTATCTTGGAGCATTAGCTAAAGCTAAGAATGACCTCGATAATGCGTTAAAAATAGATCCTCTTGAATCAAACGCTTATAACGCTTTGGCATTAGTTGAAATTGATAGAGGTAATTACGATGAGGCTCTTTCATTGGTCAATAATGCCTTGGACTTCGAACCTATTCAGCCGTATTTTTTAAACAATAGAGGCTACATTCATCTCTTGATGGGTAACCATGAGCTGGCCAGGAAAGATATCGACCAGAGTATCACGCTAGATCCTGGCAATGCCTGGGCTTATAGAAATAAGGGATGGTATTATTATAAAACGGCTGATTATGGGGAAGCCGTACGACTACTTAAACAAGCCACTAAGCTCGATCCCTACGTGGACAAAGGGTTTCAATATTTAGCGGAGGCGTATTGGTCAAACGGTGAAAAAATATTGGCATGTAATTTAGTAAGCGAAAAGAGTGTGCCCGTTGGTTTTAGCTGTGATTAAAGCTATTTCAAAAATTTTCGTGGCGGTACTACAAACAGGCTAAGGCCATAAGTAAATGCAATATTGAGCCTGTTTTCAATAAGCCGGTCTGAACGTAAGGTTGGCGAATCGGTAAGGTCAAAGTCTATGTTGGTCCTAAACCCTGATTCAATTCCAAACCAGAGCCAGTCATGAATTTCTCTTTCCCAGGACAGTAGAAAACGAACCTCAGATTTTTCCAAATATGTGATTTCATTATTTTGATCCCCCAGCCTTAGCCCATAATTAGCGCCATCCAATTCAGCTTTCAGATAGAGATAATTTTTTTGATTTAGCGTATTATACCTGAGTTTCGCTTCCGCCGGGAGTACGGATTCAATACCCCATTGGCTATTAAATGTTTTGTTGTAAACCAGAATCGGAAATATTCTTCTCCTCCCAAAACTATAGCTATAACCAGCACCAAAAGCATAACTTACAAATTCATTACGTTTCCAGCCGATTAGTGGCGCAATCGAAAAACGAAGAAAATTTGAATTTGGCGTATTTTCGGCGGTATAATCACCATTAAGCCCAGCGCTTACCCGAAGTAAAAAATATTTATTCGTACGAGTGGGTTTCATCACAAAAAGGTCAGTACGGAAGCTTTTTAATGATTTATCTTCCAGGTTCTGATAAAAGGAATAACCCGCAGGTTGTGGATTTTCGAAATTGAATTCTTCAAAAAAGTACTTTATACCTCCGGCAATTTTGATATTATCTTTTAAAACGAGTGGAAAACGAACTTTAAAACTATACCTACGATTTCGTATTACGTCCGCTTCTGCGTTTCCAAATTCTTCCTCTGACGATGAACGGATAGAATAGTTTCTAACCACTTCACGTTTAATTACGATTCCTTTACTACGTGGTAAGCCCACTACACCAGGAACGCAAAAAACCGAATCTGTACAGTTTACTATACTTTCCTGCCCGTAGCTGAGAGATATGGAACCGAGTAAAAGGAGTACAGATAGACGTATTATAACATCACACATTTAGAAGTTAAACATAAAAGTTATTAATTATTGTTCAAACTCTCCGTAAGATCAGCAGTTTTTACTTCTATTTTTAGGTTTGGGTAAATAATCGAATAAAAGATGATAAATGGAGATTGATCTGATCAAACAGCTTGAACAAAAGTTAGCCAAACCTTTACCAGGCACTAAAGCCCAAGCTAGAATGACACCATCTGGAGTTTCTGACGTTCGTTTTAATGATGGCGTTATGCAGAATGCCCGATTAAGCGGTGTATTGGTGCTACTGTACCAAAAGCAGGGCGAGTGGTATCTTCCACTCACACTGCGCCATCAATATAATGGCGCTCATAGCGGTCAGGTTAGTTTTCCCGGTGGTAAAAAAGAAAAATCTGATCTCAATGTAGTGGATACCGCACTTAGAGAAGCCCAGGAAGAAGTAGGCGTTATGCCTCAGGATATTGAAATAATTGGTCAGCTTACACATCTTTACATACCGCCCAGTAATTTTAAAGTTACACCTACACTTGCTTATTCTAAGGAATCACCTGCATTTGAGATAGATGCGTTTGAAGTAAAAGAACTCATAGAAACTCCTCTATCCGTGCTAACAAATACTAACACCATAAAAACCAAGGAAATGCTGTTTTCTAATGGTTATTCAGCCGAAATGCCATATTTCGATGTGAAAGGACACGTAGTGTGGGGGGCAACAGCCATGATACTCAGTGAACTTGTAGCTCTTTTATCTAGCTAGCTATTTTCTCCGCATTTCTTTAGCTTGCACGTTTATTTGAATAACTATGGAGCAAGCGCATTCAGAACCTCTGCTTACCAACGATGCTGTCATCTTTGGGATACTTATGTTGATCTTGGCGGTCATTTTCAAAACCGCCGCGAGTGAAAGGCCGTTTTGGAAGAAGTTTTACACTTTCGTTCCCATAATACTGTTAAGTTATTTTCTTCCTTCTCTACTCAATACGTTTGGTATAGTAGATGCGGAAGCATCGCAACTTTATTTTGTGGCTTCCCGGTACTTATTACCTGCCTGTCTTGTGCTGCTGACTATCTCTGTAGATCTAAAAGAAATAATAAGACTGGGTCCAAAGTCTTTGATCATGTTTTTCACAGCTACGTTAGGAGTGGTTTTTGGCGGCCCTACAGCTATTTGGATCGTGAGTTTTATTAACCCGGAATACGTTGGTGGTGTAGGTCCTGAAGCAGTATGGCGAGGAATGTCCACGATAGCGGGTAGTTGGATTGGAGGCGGAGCTAATCAGGCCGCTATGTACGAGGTATTCACTCCATCCGATAAGCTCTACTCTATCAGCATCACCGTTGACGTAATAGTAGCTGAAATATGGATGGCTGCGCTTTTGTTAGGCATAGGTAAGACAAAAGAAATAGATTCATTTCTGAAGGCGGATAGCTCGGCTATTGAGTCCTTGAGAGATAAGATGGAAGCATTCAGTAAAAGAATTGCGAAAATTCCGGCTACTACAGATCTAATGTTTATTGCGGGGGTGGGGTTTGGGATCACCGGTTTTGCTCATCTTATGGCAGATATCATAGCGCCGTTCATCGATGAGAATATGCCCTACCTGCGCCAATTTAGTTTGCAGAGTAAATTCTTTTGGATCATCGTGGTGGCTACAACGCTGGCCGTAGGATTATCATTTACTAAATTGAGGCAAATAGAAGGTGCCGGAGCGTCCAAAATAGGCTCAGTGTTTATTTTTATTTTGGTAGCGACTATAGGCATGAAAATGGACGTAACAGCCATTTTAGATAATCCAGGTTTCTTTTTAGTGGGATTAATCTGGATGATCAT